>SKSR01000078.1 GCA_007122885.1 Gemmatimonadota bacterium | reverse complement strand
GTTGCGACCCAGCATCCGCAGATCTCTACCTTGCTAAAGGCGGCCTGATTGCTCGATGAAACCTACGTGTCGCAACCCAAAATGGCGAGCCGAAATGATGCTTTTTTCAACGGCCTTCTAGGGCATGTTCGGATAGGCGTGCGCCCTCCCGGCCATAGACCGGACGGCAGACGTAAGTCCCGTAGTGGATGACCTCCGAAACCCCGACCCCGAAGTGATCCTCGGCAGCGGGAATGAGGACCTGGGTCTCCCACATATGAAGTCCCGCCACCATTGCGCAGCGGGAGGTCAGGGTCTGGGGCGCGGAATAGGGCACGGCGACCTCCGTGATCCGGCAGGGCCTCCACCGCACGCCACCCCCCCCACGCCAGGACGGCCATGCCCACAAGGCACCCGAGAACCATCCATATTCGCCGTGGTTTGCCTTGCGAACTCATGGAGCCGCCACCCAGATCTGCCCTCCCTGCATCGGCCTTTCCGCGGGACGTTCACCGCTGCACCAGTCGAGACGGACCGAGGCCCACCGTCGGGGACTACCGTCATTACGCGATGGACCTCGCGCCCGTTCCGCCCGCCGCCAGGACGTCAGGCTGGCCTTGTGGTAGCATGATGGAGGCGAACTCGCAGGCCCTACAGGTCGCTCCCGGGAGGAACGGAGGCGACCACTTCCTCGGGTCCGGCACGGCGGGAGAGGCAACCGCCGCACCCGGCCCTTGACCCTGGAGTGCACTCCAGGGTTTAGCTTGAAACGGATCGATGGAGTCGGGAGGGATCGCATGAAGCGATACAGCATTGGAGAGATCGCCGCCCGCGCCGGAGTAACGGTCGACACGGTGCGCTTCTACGAGCGCAAGGGGCTGCTCCCCGAGCCGCCGCGCACCGCCGCCGGCTACCGGCGCTACCCGGCCGAGACGGTGGACCGCCTCCTCTTCGTGCAGAGGGGGAAGGCGTTGGGGTTCACTTTGGAGGAGGTCGGAGGACTCCTCGACCTCCATCTCACCACGGGAGAGCCCCACTCCCCTGACGTCCGGCGACAGGCGGCGATCAAGGTCGAGGAGATCGATCGAAAGCTCCGGGACCTGACGGAGATGCGGAACCACCTCCAGGCGCTCGTTGACGCATGTGACCCATCGAGGGATCCCGACGCCTGTGTCATCCTGGAATCCCTGTCCGGAATGAGACGATCGGGGGACCCCCGCAACGGGGAGAAGGGCCACCCACCCATGGAGACCCCGGAGGAAGGAGGGAACATGAGCACATCACACCACGAGACATCGCACGCCGCGGTCCGCACGATCGAGGTGTTCACGGCGGGCTGCCCCTGCTGTGACGACGCGCTGGACCTGGTCCAAGGGATCGCCTGCCCATCGTGCCGTGTCGAGGCACGGGACATGAGAGATCCGCAGGTGCAGGAGCGGGCGCGGGAGCTGGGCATCCGCTCCGTCCCGGCGGTGGCGGTCAACGGCGTGCTGGCCGATTGCTGCGCCGGCCGCGGACCGAACGAGGAGGCGCTCCGGGCCGCCGGCGTGGGAGCAGGGCCGACCTGAACGCCGTAGGGAGCGGGACCGGACGAGCCCGACCATGGTGAATCCAGGAGGAGGATCGATGAGCCGACGGCGAAGAGAAACGGTGACTGTGGCGTGCGCGGGGACGGCGCTGCTCCTGGTGGCGGCGCTCACCGCTCCAGGGCTCATCGCCGAGGAGCACCCGGATCCCGGGGCCTGGCTCCTGGATGAGGGGCCGGAGGTGGTTGAGATGGTGGTCACGGGTCTCTCGTGCCCGTTCTGCGCCTACGGGCTGGAGAAGCGGCTCCGAAGCGAGATCGAGGGCCTGAGCGGGCTGGAGATCGAGGCCCGCACCGGGAAGGTCACCTTCCGGATCCCGGAGGGTTCGACCTATACGGACGAAGACCTCGAAGAGATCGTGAAGAAGGCGGGCTTCGCGATGCGGGAGCTGGAGCGGAGCCCGGACAGCGGCGAGGCCGGTGAGAGGACGGGATGACGGCGAGAGCCCCGGCCGTCGTCAGCGCTACATCCGTACTCCTCCTGCTCGGGCTGGGAGCGCCCGCTCCGTCCGCGGTGCAGGCCATGCCCTTCCACACGAACACGGCGCTTCCCCTTCCCCTGGCCGAGGCCGGCATCCGGACCTTTCTCCAGTACACGGAGAGCGGGCTCGCCTCCCGAGAGGGTGAGTTCGCAGGCGGTCCGGGCAATCCCACCTTCCGGATCAGCGCTCTGCCCCTCATGGTCCCCTACGCCGTCCGGCCGGGAACCTTCGTCATGGTCGGAATCCCCTACCTCGACAAGAGGTTCGAGCAAGGGGGCGCCACACAGTCGAACCGGGGACTGGGAGACGTCACGCTGCTCGTGAAGCAGGAGCTGATGGCAGCGGACGTGGTCATGGGAAACCGGCGCCTGGCGCTTTTTCTGTCCGCGACCCTCCCCAGCGGCGAGACTCGGGATGAGGGAGAGGCCCTTCCCGTGCCCCTCCGGCTGGGGAGCGGTACGACCGTTCTGAAGGGCGAGGCCGTGTACAGCTACGTGCAGGACCGGGTGGGGATCCACGGAGCTGTCGGGTATGCGCTCCCGACGGGATCCCACGACGGGGTCCGCCGGGGGGATGCATTCTCCTTCGATCTTGGCCTCGGGTACCGGCTTCGCCCTGGCAGCCTCGAGACGCTCCGCGAACGGACGCTCCAGGCCTACTTGGAGCTCAACGGAACCGTGACTCAGCCCGCCGTACGGGACGACGTTCCCCTGGAGAGCACCGGCGGGACCCTGATCTACCTGTCCCCGGGGCTGCAGTGGATCCCCCGTCCCAACCTCGCCGTGGAAGGCTCCGTGCAGGTCCCGGTTTCGAGGCGCGTCCGGGGCACGCAGCTCGCACCGGAGTGGTCCGGAGCCCTCGGACTGCGGGTGCTCTTCGGGCCGTTCGGACGCTGAGTCCAGTCCCCGTGACCGGGATGTCCCCCGCCTCGGGAAAGGAGGGGAGGGCATGCGGACACTCCTGAGGGTAGGGGTGGTGGCGGCAGCCTTCGTCATCGTCGCGTCCACCGTCATATACGGTTCCACCCACCTTCGCAGCGACCACGTCCGGTACGAGTGGGCCGGAGCGATCGGGGCACGGGAGCTGGAGGAACCCATCGGGCTCACCCGGATCGGAGAGCGTCTCTACGTGACGGACGCCGCCCGGAACGCGGTCGTTGTCTTCGATACGGCGGGGCGCTTTGTGGAGGAGTGGCCGGACGAGGAGGAAGAGCTCCTTCTCCGGCCCATGAACGTACACGCCGTGAAAGGGCCGCGCCTGCTCGTTGCCGAGTATCTCTCGGACCGGGTCACCGTCTTCGACCTCGGCGGCAGCGTGCTGGAGAGAATCGGGGGACGAACGGGCCCGGGTCTCGGGGAGCTGGACGCTCCGGGCGGGGCCGCGGCCTTGGGGGACGTCACGTACGTAGCCGACTTCTACAACCACCGCGTCCAGGCCTTCGGGCCCGAGGCGGACGTCCGGGTCCTGGGGACTCCCGGCCCCTCCCTTCCAGGTCGGATCCTTCCCGGCCGCCTGCACTATCCGACGGATGTGGCCTCCGGGGGGGACTCCCTCCTCTACGTGGCCGATGCGTACAACAACCGCATCCAGATTTTCGATGCGGAGGGACGGAGGGTGCGAGGGTGGGGCGGGCCCCTCGGAACCGGCATTCCGGGAGGACTCCGGGGCTGGTTCCGGGTAGCCACCGGAGTGGAGGTGGTCCGGGACACCGTGTACGTGGCCGACTTCTACAACCACCGGATCCAGGTCTTCGACGCGCGCGGACGCTACCTGGGGCAGGCGGCGGATTCGCTCCACCTTCCCACCAGCGCGAGTCCCGGGGCCGCGGGCGAGCTCTACGTCGCCGACTTCGGGAACGGCCGGATCGTACGGTTCCGGCGAGCGCCGTGAGCGTCCCCATTTCCAGCCCTCTGTCGGAATGGATCATCGATGGGGTGCATCAGCCGGCCAGGATCGTCGATGACCTGAGGGGAATTCGTCCCGTGGGGAACGAAGCCACGGGGCCAAAGCTCCCCGCCTGGGCCGATCCGGACATGGAGCGAGACCGGGCGGCGGTCGAGCTGGAGCTTGCGCTCATCCGAATGCCCTTGGACGAGGTCGCGTAGGCTGACATGGATCGGGGGCGAGGGAGTCTGGACGATAGCGCCCGACTCCCTCGGCCCCGTCGGCCACGGTCCTCCCGCCAGAGGATCCACATCCGGCACGCCTCCCACAGCGAGGCGCTGGCACCCACAGAAATCGGCCTCCGGTCAACCCGGGGCGGTTCAGCCACCTGTCACACCCTCCCCGTAGCTTTTTCGGTGACCCCGACCTACTCACCACTCATCCGGAGGCCGCTATGCGTAGCATCCTGTACTGGCTCGCCCGTCTCCTCGGGGACATCAGCGCGGTGAAAAGGGGGAGGGTCGGTCGCCGGCTCGCCCGGCGTGCCGCCGGAAGAGCGACCGGAAAGGGGCTCGGACGGCTCTTCAAATAGCGGCGGGAACCCACTGGCTGAGGATGTAGTGGGTGTCTTCGTCCGTCGGTGCGGTCCGCCCCAAGCCGGCTGACGTGGCCATCCCCGGCCAACTAACGCCGAGGTTTCCGACCTGGAAAGGCTCCGCCTCCCCTCCCGAAGAGCCCGTCTCTTCGAGGTGGGAGCCGGAATCCCCCGGAGGAACCCCGCTGTGTTGGGTATATAGGGTACCCAGTCGACACACACAACACCTACGGCCAGGATCCCCATGGCAGACACGGTCCGCACTCCCGATTCGACGGCGATCGAAGAGATCGCCGAGCGGGTGACTCAGGCCCTTGAGGAACGGCCAGGCTCCACCCCGGGCCTCGAGCAGCTCTCGCTCCGTGCGGTCCGGGCCATGATGCAGCTCCTCCACTCGTCCCAAAGGGGGGATGTCCTGGCCGCGCTCTCCGAGGGCCACGACGTGGAGGTGCTCGTCCATCTCATCGAGCACTCGCCGGAGCTTCTCGAGAGCGAGACCCTCGGCGGCTTCTCGGTCGAGGAGCGGGTTCGCTCACTGCAGCTCAAAAGGGAGCTCCTCACACATTCAGACGGCGTCCTGTCCGTCTCCGAGGCCGCGCGACTTCTGGGCATCCAAGAGGAGTCCGTCCGTCAGCGGATCCGCCGCGGGAGGCTCCTCGCCGTGCGGATGACGGGGCCTGAGTACCTCATCCCGGGCATCCAGTTCACCGACGCGGGGGTGCTTCGCGGGTTAGCTGACGTGCTCGCGGCGCTCCCGGTGGACGACCCCTGGGCCAAGCTGAGCGATCTGACGGAGCCGCTCGAGGCACTCCGGGATGAGTCAGGGCCTCGGTCGATCGCGGATGCTCTGAGGGCCGGAGAGACCGAGAGGGCCGTTGCCGCAGCGTCGTTCCTGCGATCCACGGGCGGAGCCTGAGGGTGGAAGGGGGAGCCCTTCGTCTCCCGCCTGACGACTTCGCCCAGCGCGACCTTCCCACCCAGATCCTCAGGGCCGGAACCGAGCTCTACCGAGTGACACGAGCGGGACGGAAGGAGGCACCTCCGCCCTTCCGGCCTCTCCCGGAGGAAGAGGTTCCGGGACATCACCGGTTCCACTCGCCGTCAGGTCTCTACCGGGTTGCCTACTTCGGCCTCTCCTCAGAGGCGGCCTTCGTCGAGGCACACCTTCGCGGTTCGCGGCATCCCAAGCTCCTCCCTCAAGAACCGGACATCCACCTCTTGACCTTTGAGTTGAAGGCCGACCTCCCAGTCGGGCTCTTGGCCGATCACGCCCTCCCCGTCCTCGGGGCTACCACCGGCAGCGTGACCGGACCGTACGCCCATTCCCAGGCCTGGGGTGAGGCGACGTCCCAGCACCCGGCGAAGCCTTCAGGCCTGATCTACCCCTCGGCGCGAGCCTCCCACCTCCGCTGCCTCGCTCTCTTCGACGATCGAGTGGAGGAAGTCCCCGAGAACCGGGGGTCCCAACACCTCCGGCTGGACCAAGACCCCCTTCGCCAGTGGGCTCGGGATTACCGGATCGGCTGGTCGGGCCGGTAGCCCCCCGTTTCGGGCGGCTGGCCCCTTCCCCTCCCCAGTGGATGTCCCGCGACGCCAGCTCTTGCGGTTGTCCGAGCCCACCTTCAACGTGGCCCCGGATGGTTTTCGGACTCTGGCCCACTTCCCTCGTCCCGTGTTCCGAGCGGTGGCCCAAACGGCAACGCCCTGTCGCACGCCGGCGGCGAGATGCGTTCTCGTCGGGGTGGCCCTGGTCACCGTCGCGTTCTCCGCCTCCTGCTCCCCCGTGGGCGGGGAAGCCCCGGCCCCGGAAGTCCGGTACGTGGGCTACGGCGCCCAGCAGACCGTGTCCGGATCCCTCCACGCCCTCGAAGTCCACGGACGGTACTACGTGGTGGATGTCGGAAGCTTCATGGGGGAAGAGGGAGAGAACCACCCTTGGCCGGAGGACCTGCCCGTCGACCGAATCGAAGCCGTCTTCCTCACCCACGCCCACCCCGACCACATTGGACGGCTTCCACTCCTCCTGAGGGAAGGCTACCGGGGCCCGATCTACCTGACGAGACCCACCCTGGACCTGGCCGAGATCGCTCTCGAGGCGAACGTCGCGTTCACGGACCTCGGCCCGGAGCAGTTCCACTACTCCCGGCGCAACCGGGGCGAAGAGCGGATCCCGGTCTGGCCCGACGGCTACGACTTGGGCCGGTTCACGGTGGCCGAGGAGAACCGGATCGAGGTCGAGGCTCGCCGTCCGGAACTCGACAGCCTGGGCTACTTTCTCCCGGCTACGGCCCGTGGGGTCCTGGCCGAGGAGGTCTTGACGCCCCTCCGGGACCAGGCCGTCGTGCTGGGGCTCGAAGAGAAGGTGGAGGTAGACCCGTTCGAGGCCTCCTTCGTCCACACGGCCCACATCCCCGGGAGCGTCATGGTCCGACTGGAGATCGACGGTCAGGTCCTCGCGTTCACCGGCGACTTCGGCGGCAACCGGCATCCGCTCCTCTCTCCGAACGAACCCTGGCAGGGCGAGCTCGACGTCCTCTTCGTGGAAGGCACCTATGTGGTTCGGGTGTTCGGGGACGCGGGGCCGGACCAGATTGTGCTGGTCCACCTGGAGCCGGAGAACATCTCCGTGCTGAAGGAGCGGTACGGGGAGGCGTTCGGGGCGGAGGTGGTGGCGCCGGGGGTGGGTGAGCACCTTAGGCTGCTTCCGAACTGAGGGGGGCGAGAGGAGGGAGGGGGTAGACGATGGCGGGACGCCGGAACCTCCCGAACGACACTGCTGGCTTCGGAAACCAAGCGACGCCTGGGCGAGCTCGACGTGGTTTAGTGCCCCCGACTTCTCTGGACAGTAGATTGGCAACCACGCCGGGGTCCAGAGAAAAGGGATGAAATGACATCGAAGGATGGGGAGAAGGAAGCGACCGAAGGTCGTCCGGACGTGCC
>SKSR01000359.1 GCA_007122885.1 Gemmatimonadota bacterium | reverse complement strand
TTAAGGGTCTGGCTGCTGGCCATGGTGGCCGCGTTTTCCGCAGCGCTGGTTCTCCCGGGGGCTGTTTCCGCCCAGCAAACGGGGACGGTTCAGGGAGAGGTGGTGGACTCCAGGACCGGGCAGCCCATCCAGGCGGCGCAGGTATTGATCGTGGGGGCGGATCTGGGTGCCCTCACAGACGCCACGGGGAGCTACACCATCGACGGGGTTCCGGCCGGAGAGCAGGAGGTGAGGGTCGAGCTCCTGGGATATCGAACCACAAGTGAGACCGTGCAGGTAGAGGCTGGAGCCACCGTCACGGCGGACTTCGAGCTCGCCCAAGAGGCGGTGGGGTTGGAGGAGCTCGTGGTCACGGGGACGCCCGAGGCGGTACGACGGGTGGAGTTGGGGCAGGCCCTCTCCCGCCTGGACGCCGAGCGCATTCGTGAGCTGGCGCCCATCACCACGGCTACCCAGACGATCCAGAGCCGCTCGGCCGGGGTGACCGTTCTGGGCCGGTCCGGGATGGTGGGAGCCGGATCCAACATCCGGATACGGGGCCTCTCTTCCCTTGCGCTGGGCAACAACCCCCTCATTTACGTGGACGGGGTCCGGGTGGACAATCGGGAAGGGTCCGGGCCCCGCTGGACGGGAGCAGGAACTCCCTCCCGTCTCGACGACATTCCCCCGGAGGACATTCAGAGCATCGAGATCATCAAGGGACCGGCGGCGGCCACCCTCTACGGAACCGAGGCCACGAACGGCGTGATCCAGATCATCACCCGGCGGGGCGAGGCCGGAGCCGCTCCCACGATCAACATGACGGTGACCCAGGGGGCCAATTGGTTCCGCAATGCTGCTGAGCGCATCGGAAACATCTACCATCGGGAGGAGGACGGGACGGTCGTTTCCATGAACCTGGTCGAGGAGGAGGAGGCTGCCGGGCGTTCCGTCTTCCGGACCGGACACACGCAGGGCTACGTGCTCAACCTTCGAGGGGGAGCCGACGCTCTGGGCTATTCGGTGACGGCGGAGTTCGACGATCAGGAGGGCTATATCCCGGGCAACGCCAGGAGCCGGTTGGCCACCCGCGGAAACCTGGATTTCCAGGTTCGGGACAACCTGGACGTAGTGGCGAGCTTCGGGTACACCCGGAACGACATCGACCTGGTTCCCGAGGGCTCGTCCCCGAACTTCGGGATCATGCCGAACCTCTTCTTCGGAACCCCGACACTCCGAGACACTGGAACCCGAGGGTTCCAGCGGGCCCCTCCGGAAGCGATCCGGACCATCGAGCTGAACTCGGAGGTGGATCGGATCACGACGAGCATCGAGACCCGGTTCCGGCCCTTCGGATGGCTCTCGAGCCGGCTAGTGGTGGGCACAGACGTGGTGAACGAGACGAACTCGAGCCTCTACCCGCGGCAACCCGAGGGGAGCAATCACTTCTTCGGGGGGCGGGGCATGGGTGAGGTGAACATCGACGATCAGCGAACTCGAAATCATACCTTCGACCTTTCCACCTCCGCTCGCTTCGATCTGACGCCGACGATCACCTCCACGACTTCGGGTGGCTTTCAGTTCTACGGAAGGCAGTCGGCCGGTACCCGCTCCTACGGCCGGGAGTTTCCCGCCGTGGGTGTCCGCACCGTCTCGGCCGCCGCCACCACCTCGGGGGAGCAGGACTTCGTGGAGAACAACACGGTGGGCGGCTACATCCAGCAACAGTTCGGTTTCAACGACCGGCTCTTCATCCCCGGCGCCCTCCGGGGCGACGACAATTCGGCGTTCGGGGAGCGCTTCGACGCGGCCCTCTACCCCAAGGTGAGCGGGAGCTGGCTCCTCAGCGCGGAGCCCTTCTTCGATGTGCCGGGAGTCGACGAACTGAGGCTTCGGGCCGCGTGGGGCCAGTCGGGCATGCAGCCCGACGCCTTCGCAGCCATTCGCCTGTACGAGCCCATCACCGGCCCGGGAGGGGTCGCCACGGTGACCCCGGGGGCCATCGGGAATCCGGATCTGGGCCCTGAGGTGGGTGAGGAGTTGGAGCTGGGCTTGGATGGGTCGTTCCTGAACGACGCCATCAGCGTCGCGTTCACCGCCTACGATCAGCGGACCCGAGACGCCATCCTGAGCGAGAGCGTGGCACCCTCATCGGGCTTCGCCGGACAACGCTTCGTCAATGTGGGCGAGATCCGCAACCGGGGTCTCGAGCTGGAGCTGGATACCAGACCCGTTCAAACTCCCGGCTTCGGCTGGGATGTTGGGGTGGTCTGGAGCACGAACAGCAATCAGGTGGTGGATTTGGGGCCGGACCGGGAGTTCATGGGCACGACGCTCCAGCAGCGGGAGGGCTACTCCATGAACTCGTGGTTCGACAGGAAGGTGGTCCAGGCCGAATACGACCCGGCGCTCCAACGGCCCGTGAACATCATGTGTGACGGTGGCACCGGCCCCGATGGCCTCCGGGCTGGTGGAGAGCCCGTCCCCTGTGATGAAGCTCCCGCCGTGTATCGCGGTCGCCACGGACCCGGGTGGGAAGGCAATGTGAACACGACGCTCCGGTTCGGGGAGAACCTGGAGTTCTTCACGAACGTGGCGGTCGTGGGAAGCTTCATGAAGCAGAGCACCACCCGGCACGGCCGGTCCTGGTTCTTCCAGAACACTCGCGAGCGGACGCTGATGGAGGAGACGGATCCGATCGTGTTGGCGGAGATCATGGCCCCTCATCAGGGAGGGGTCCCGCACATCTTCTTCTTGGAGGACGCCTCCTTCGTCCGCTGGCGGGAGGCTTCCATGACCTACCGGATTCCGGAGCAGTACGTGAACCGGTTCCTGGGAGCCTCCCGGGCGTCCCTGAACATCTCCGCCCGGAATCTGGGCCTCTGGACCGATTACTCCTACCCGGAGGTGGAGGTGGGAGGTACCACCGAGCAGACCATCGCTCCGTTCCCCACGGAGCTGATCTTCCGCCTCCGCGTGACGCTGTGAGGTGGGCGCCATGACGAACGCGACAGACCGCCGGAGAGTGGGACCGGCCAGCCCCACTCCGGACGTGATTCGACAAGGCGGGAGGTTCGGAGTCCAGGCGTCGGGGCCCCGGCAACCGAAGAGGAACACGGAGGCGAGAATGAGAGGGAGACCCTATCGGACCGGTGGGAACGTGTTGCTCGGCCTGACGCTGGTGCTCCTCCTGGGCGGGTGCGACGAGCTCTTAGTGGTGGATGTTCCCGGCGATGTAGATGCCGACACCCTGGACGATCCAGCGGTGGCGGAGCTTCTCGTCACCGGGGTCATCGCCGACTTCGAGTGTTCCTTCGCCAACTACGTCTTCCTGGCAGGGAGCGTGGCCGACGAGGTCATGAATGCCGGCTCACTGCAGAGCTACAACCCCTACGACGCCCGGCGGATCACCCCCGACTGGGGCTCGTTCAGTAACTCCGGTTGTGAGAGTCTGGGTGGACTGTACACGCCCCTGGCCACGGCCCGCTTCGTGGCCGACGATACCTATCGGAGGCTGAGCGAATGGCCTGCGGAGGATGTGCCCGACCGGGAGTCCTTCATGGCTACCACCGCGGCTTACGGCGGCTATACGCTCACCCTTTTCGGCGAAGGGTTCTGCGAGACGGCCATCGACGTGGGGCCGGCCATGACGCCGGGAGAAGTGTTCCAGGAGGCAGAGGAGCGGTTCACCCGCGCCATCCAACACGCCCAGGTCTCGGGTGACGACGACATCCTGAACATGGCCTACGTGGGTCGCGCCCGAGTCCGGCTGAACATGGGCGACATGGCCGGGGCCGCCGAGGACGCACGGCAGGTGCCCGAGGGGTTCCGCAAGGACGCCACCTACTCCGGAGTGAATCCCCGCCGGGAGAACGAGCTCTACCGGAGCATCCACCGGGACCGACACGGATCCATCGCCCCGAACTTCTGGGACGTAGAGTGGGAAGGGGTTCCGGATCCCCGGGTGGATGTGGAGGACACGGGCCGCTTCGGACTGGACGAGTTGACCCCTCTTCGGGTGCCCGGGGCCTATGCCTCGGAGGATGCTTCGATTCCCATCGCCACCTGGGAGGAGGCCCAGCTCATCATCGCCGAGGCGGAAGGTGGCCAGGTGGCTCTCGACATCATCAACGGCCTCCATGACCGGGCTGGCCTCCCTCCGTTCGAAGCCGCGAGCGACGAGGAGATCCGGGAGCATCTGATCACTGAGGAACGACGCAGGGCCCTCTTCCTGCAGTCCCACCGGTTGGGGGACCTGATCCGTTATGACTTGCCCTTCCCCTCCGGGACCCACCCGTGGAAGGGCGTGGACTACGGGACCCAGACGTGCTTCCCCCTCCCGGACGTGGAGCGGTACAACAACCCGAATATCCCCACGTAGTGCAGGACGGGTTGGCAACGCTCGTCGGACGGCCCCCGGATCTCTCCGGTCCGGGGGGGGCGTTGGGTCTCGGAAGGATTCGTGTGATCCCGATGTGAGAGGACGAGGACAGGGAAAGGATGGACCGAAGGCCATTCCTCAGGCGCTCAGCTCACTTCGGTATTTGGGGGACTCGGGTCGTTGGCCTGCGCCCCCGCAAGGTCATTGGCCGCTCTCCAGCAGGAGATCCGGTGGAAGTGTATGAGGCGAAGTTCATCTCCTACAGCGTCGGGGACTTCATCTTCCACATCTTCGAGGACAACCGGGCCTCGCCCCATCAGTTCGGGAGCAGTTGGAGGGAATGGGAGGCGAGTTCGAGGTCCACGACTAGCACGCGGAGCCTCGGCCGTCCTGAACACTACCGACCCGACCACGGGGCTCGGGGCAAGTGGGCGCGTGGGTTGAAGACCAACGGAGGGATACGATGAACGGACGGGTCCGCACGACGACGAGCGTGCTCCTGGCGGCGGCGCTGGTGGGATGCAATGGAGAGCCGGTTCCGCCGGACGCCCTGGACGTCCTGATACTGGGAGGTACGGTGGTGGACGGGACCGGTGACCCGGCCGTGGAAGCGGACGTAGGCATCCGGAACGGCCAGGTCGTCTTCGTGGGCGACGGTGAGGGTGAAGTGGCTCGGGACACGGTGGACGCAGAGGGGATGGTGGTCTCACCGGGGTTCGTGGACGTCCACAGCCACACGGCGGCGGCCATCGCCGAGGCCGACCAGCGGTGGAACGAGGGAAAGGTGCGGCAGGGGGTCACCACTGTGATGGGGGGGCCTGACGGCGGCTTCGCCACTCCCTTCATCCGGGAACTCATCGATGTCTACGAAGAGCAGGGCGTAGGGACGAATGTGGCGTTCTACGTGGGCCACGGGGGTGTCCGGAGCGCCGTCATGGGCGACGATTATCGGCGGGAGGCCACGCCGGACGAAATCCAGGAAATGCGGGATATGGTCCGGGAGGGGATGGAGTTGGGTGCCGTGGGGCTTTCCTCGGGGCTCATGTACGAGCCGGGGATGTTCGCCACCACCGACGAGGTGGTGGCGCTCGCCGAGGAGGTGGAGCCCTTCGACGGGATCTATACCTCCCACACGCGTGACCCGGTTCACGCTTGGCTCGAGTCCCAAGCCGAGGCCATCGAAATCGGAGAGCGGGCCGGGATCCCCGTGAAGAGCACTCATATCAAGCCCGTGGGGCTCCAGAACCGAAGCTCCGTGCCGGAACTGTTCGAGCTCTTCGACGAGGCCAGGGACCGGGGAGTGGAGGTGGTCTCGGACCAATATCCCTACGACGGAGCGGCTACAGGGACGTTGGAGCGGATCATCATCGTTCCGGAAGAGCTGGAGGAGGAGGAGGACTTCGACCTGGAAGCCGCGCTCAGGGACCCGAACCTGAACGAGGAGATCCGGAGGGTGAGCGAGGAGGGGATCGACGGAGGCTTCGCCTGGCTGGACGCCACCGGGTACAGCGCCATGAGGATCGTGAGCAGCCCGGACTTTCCGGACCTCGTGGGCCAATACCTCATCGAGATCGCCGAGGACCGAGGCGTCCGGGGCTGGGACGTGGTCACCGATCTGTACCTGGAGGCGGAGGAGCCCGTCTTCCTCACCTTGGGTGGAATCGACGAGGAGGATGTCCGTACGATCATGGTGCAGCCGTGGAACATGATCGCGAGCGACGGGGGCTACGTGGACAGCGAAACGACCCAACCCACCCACCGACGGGCTACGGGGACCTTCCCTCGCGTCCTGGGCCACTACGTACGGGACGAGGGGGTGCTGGAGCTGGAGGAGGCCGTCTACAAGATGACCTGGTTCCCCGCCCGGTTCGTGGGGCTCCACGAGCGGGGGAGGCTCATGCAGGGAATGGCGGCGGATGTGGCCGTCTTCGATCCGGGTCGGATCATCGACCGCTCCACATGGGACGAACCCCTCCTGATGCCCGAGGGAGTTCTCCACGTTCTGGTGGACGGGACCTTCGTCCTGCGGGACGAGGAGCTGACCGGGGAGGCGCCAGGGAGGTTCCTTCCCAAGAACCGGATCGAACCGGGGCCCGAGGTGGCCGCCGACTCGGAGGGTGGGTTCTGAGGGACCGGGAAAGCAGAGCTACCAATTCCCCCGTTCGCCCACCGCGTCGATGACTTCCGCCAGGCGCTCGGCCGCGTTCCCCCAATTGGTGGAAACGGCGTGGAACGCCCGTTCCGGGTCGCCATCCACGATGGCGTGAACGGTTTTCCCGTGCTCCTCCACCGACGAGCCGACCTGGTCCAGGAGGGCGCTTACGTAGAGGCGCAGGTACCGTTCTGCTTGGGGTTTGACTGCGTTGAAAAGGGCCAAAATCCTGGGGCCTGCGCCCACCTCCACGTAGCGGCGGTGGAACTGTGCGTCCAGGTCGAACACCCGGTCGTGGTCCGCGTCGGGCTTCTGCGAGGCCTCCAGGAGCGCCTGGTTCAAACCCTCCAGCTCCCGGGCCAGGGGCTCCCGTGACTCACGGTCCATGCGCGCAGCCCGGCGAGCGGCCATGCCCTCCACCGCGGCGACGATCTCGAAGAGCTCGTAGGCATCTTCCCGGGTCAGGGGCGCCACTACGGCCCGGGACTGCCGTCCCCGGCTGGCTGCGTGGATGTAGCCTTCCTGCTGCAGTCGTTGGAGGGCGCTCCGAAGCGGGGTTCTGCTGATCCCCAGCCGCTCCGCGATGTCCGTCTCCACGATCCGGGTTCCCGGGGAGAGCTGGCCCCGGACGATGACTTCGCGGAGCTTTTCGTACGCCTTGGAGGCTCGGTTTCCCTCTTGGGTGACTACGGCACTTTTTCCGTCGCTACCCATGGTCCTATTTCCTGAGCGCGGGACTGGTGTGTGGTTGGATCGAGAATCATCGTTTCCCGTTTGGGCCCTTGAACGTGAAAGGATCGAACAGGTTCCGCATCCAAGATCGTCGTCATTTTTGGATGGAGCAACTCGGATGGGTCCCGGTGGGGCTTGAAGACATGGCCTGAGGACCTTGACGGCTCCGCTCACCGGGGCCGGGGAGGGGGAGGGGGAGAATGATCGTTCTTGATCACCCTTGGGTTCGCAAGTACCTGATTCCCGGTGCGGTCTTCCAATCCG
>SKSR01000251.1 GCA_007122885.1 Gemmatimonadota bacterium | reverse complement strand
CGCCATCAGGGTGGCCGTCGTCGTTCCGTCACCGGCCGTATCGCTGGTTTTGCTGGCCACTTCACGCACCATTTGCGCGCCCATGTTTTCAAACGGATCGCACAATTCGATCTCCTTGGCCACCGTCACACCGTCCTTGGTGACGGTGGGTGCACCGAACTTCCGATCCAGGACCACGTTCCGGCCCCGGGGACCCAGGGTCACCTTGACCGCCCGGGCCAGCTTGTCCACTCCTGCCTTGAGTTTGTTACGAGCCTCTACGTCGAATTCTAGATCCTTCGCTGCCATCGGCACTCGCTCCTTGATTTTCCGTCGTTCGGGCCCGGATCCTTCCCGGGCCCCCAGGTTCATTCCTCGGCCGGGCCCCGTTCGGCGCCCGACCCATCGTCACCTACGACGCCTTCACTCCTGAATGATGGCCTGAAGGTCCGCTTCACGGAGGATGAGGTACTCCTCGCCTTCCACGTTTACCTCCGTGCCGCTGTACTTCCCGTAGAGCACCACGTCTCCCACGCTCACCTCGGGCTCGAGGCGCTCGCCCTGCTCGGAGAGCTTGCCCGGGCCCACGGCCACAACACGACCCTGCTGGGGCCGCTCCTTGGCGGTGTCGGGGATGTAGAGGCCGCCCCGGGTCTGCTCGGCCTCCTCCAGGGCCTGCACCACCACTCGGTCCGCCAGAGGCTTGATTTTGGTTTCGGTCGCCGACTTCGTGGCCATCTTGTCGCTCCTCCGCTGTTCAACGTGACAGACAGTCTCCCGGATGTTAGCACTCTCGAGTGACGAGTGCTAACAGCACCTGCTAATCTATCATGGGACTGGGTGGTGTCAACAGAAAAAAGGAGCTCAGCGGCCGGTCGCCGCCAAGCCTTCCATCCGCGCCGTTCCGTCGAGACCGACGATGGCGTGAACCACCTGCTCGGAAAGGGAGGGTGGGAACCAGAACCCGAGAGCCCCAAGGTCGGCGAAGGATCCCCGAGCTTCCACGTACGCCCGTTCGAGGACCTGTCGAGCCGACTCCGCGAAAAGCTGTCGAACGGGGTCCTCGCCCGGGTCACCGCCCTGCCGGAGGCGCTCCAGGGCCCGACGCTCGTCGTTCGTTCCCCGATGTTCGATCTGGGAGACGAGAAGGTTGTGGCTTCCCCGGCCGAGATCGAACTCGAAGTCGGTCAGGTCGTCCACGACCTGGAACGCCGTACCGAGTCGGGCCACGGCGGGCTCGGCACGGAAAAGGCGCTCGGCCACTTCTCCCTGCTCGAGACGGCCGGGAGCCACGAAGGCCAGAGTGAAGAGGGCACCTCCACGCACCCGATGGACCGCCTCCACCATTTCGTCCGGGGGAGGGACGTCGGCCACACCTTCCTCCTCGGATCCTTCCAGGGCCCCGATGGCGGCCATTCGGTCCAGCAGCCCTCTCAGGACCGCCTCGCGGTCCGCGGGCTCGAGCTCTTGTCCCTCCACCCTCCGATCCAGGACCCGGCGAATCAGACGCTCGAAGCACATGAGCTGCAGGATGGAAAGGAATCGCGACCCGCTGGAGACCTCGAGGGGAAGGAGGCTCTTGGCCTGGTCGTCGAAGAGGTTGTCCGCCGCCGTGATCGTCCCCTTGATGCAGAAATCCAGCTCGCTGTAGAGCTCCAGTCTGCGCTCCTCCACACCCAGGGATTCGAAGAGGGACCGGAAGAGGATCAGGAAGAAGTATTCCTGCAGGAACGGAAGGCATTCTGGGCTCCGGACCGAGCTCTGGTCGGGAACCGAGGGAGAAGGGCCGAGGAACCGGGCGTCCACCAGATCCCGGAGATCCTCGTTGAGGCGGGTCACGGCGGAGGCCTGACCGAGGATGGCCGGCTCGAGCTGCGCCCAGATCCCTTCTTCGGTCAGGAGGTCCACGGCCGACTGCGATCGAAAAACCGGCGAAAGCGTCATGGTCCCTCGGTTCCCTTCATCCTTTGTTCTTTCCGGGCCCGCCTGGGACCCGGAGGATCACCGATCCCTTCAAGCCCTCCAGAACGTCTTCTCCAAGCGGGTCGGCGGAGGACCCTTGGAGTGGACGGACCAACCTACGCCGATCCATCCGCATTCGCCACGATGTGGCGACCGGCCAGCTCGAGTCCCACCAGGGTAAGATGGGGCTCCACCTTCTCCACCGTGCGACTGTGGGGCGCCAGAATCGGAGCGTACCCTCCGGTGGCCACCACGAGGGCGCCGTTGGCCCCGTTCCGGCCCCACTCCCCCCGAATCCGCTCCACGATCCCGTCCATGGCCTCCACGGCCGAGTAGAAGATGCCGCTCTGAAGGCAGGTCTCCGTCCTCCGACCCACAACCCGGTCCGGAGGTCGGAGCTGCACCCGCGGAAGCTTGGCCGTCCGCCCGGCCAGCCAGTCCTCACCGGAGCTCACCCCCGGCGCGATGACCCCGCCGCAGAAGACGCCCCCGGCCGTAATGCAGTCGTAGGTGGTGGCCGTCCCCAGATCCACCACGATGGTGTCCACGGAGTATAGGTGCGAAGCCGCCAGGGTGTTCACGATCCGGTCGGCCCCCACCGTCCGGGGCTCCTCCACGTCCAATCGGATCGGCAGGGGTGATGTGGAGTCCACCACGTGAACGTTTCCCTGAGCGAGGCGGCCCAGAGCATCCACCAGGGGCCCGGTGAGGGTGGGTACTACGGACCCCACGACGGCCCGCTGAACGGGAAGCGCGTTCCCGTTCTTCAGAAGAGACCGAAGGAGCAACTCGAACTCGTCGGCGGTCCGGGGCACTCCCGTGCTCAGCCGCCAGGAGCGGGCCACCTCCAGGTCATCGCTTCGGAAGAGGCCCACCACCGACTCCGTGTTCCCCACGTCCACCGCCAAATGGACGCCCTCGTTTCCCTGGTCACCCGTCACCGCTTCCCCCTTCGCCGTTGCCCTCGATCCCCGGCTCAATTCGGTTCAACGGAACGACGGATCCGGACCGGATCTCCCTGTCCCGGCCTTCGGACCGAACCCGTAGCGCCCCGTCCTTCCCGATCCCCATGGCCTCCCCTTCGCTCCCGTCGGGAAGGACCACTTTCTCACCTCGGAAGACGTCCCGGGAAGAGATCTCCTCCCACTCCTCATCCGAAAGCCCTCCGTCGCCGCTGCCGGACAGCCCCTTCAGCTCCGCCACGATCCCCCCCACGAGCCGAGGTCGCGAAAGCGGCCGGCCCACGGCCATGGCCAACGAGCCCGCTCGTCCTACGAGCTCGGTGGGAAAGTCGCCGGGGGATTGGTTCACGTTCACTCCGATCCCCACCACCACTCCAGGGTCGTGCTCCCCTCGGTGGGCCTCGCAGAGGACGCCGGCCACCTTTCGCCCCCCCGCCAGGAGGTCGTTGGGCCACTCGATGCCCACGGAGAGCCCTTCCACCGTCCGTTCCAACGCTCGTGCCACGGCCGCCCCCACGCGGAGGGGGAGAACGTTTCTTTCCTCTCTCCCCTGCCCCGAAAGGAGAACGGAGAGGTAGAGGGCCACCCCCGGGGGGGAATGCCACCCCTTGCCCGACCGTCCTCTCCCGCGGCTCTGCTCCTCCGCCAGAATCAGAGTGAGAGGCGGAACCCCTTTCCGGGCCAGCTCCCGCAGGCGGTCGTTAGTCGACGACGTCCGCCCGTAGATCCGCAGATGGGGCACTCCCCAACGAACCCGCCATTCCTCCTCGGGCTCCCCTTCCCACCGGAGGATCGTTGTATCCTCGGCTCCCTCCTGGCCTCGGGGTTCGTTCACCCGTCGGGCCCTTCGTCCACGATACGCAGGGACAGATCGGCGGCAGGTGCGGAGTGGGTGAGTGCCCCCACGGAGATCAGATCCACCCCGGTCTCGGCCACCGCGCGCACCCGGCTCAAGCTCATCCCCCCGGACGCCTCCAGAAGGGGATGCGGCCCATCCTGGCTCCGAACCCAGCGGACCGCCTTCTCCAACTCTGGCGGATCCATGTTGTCCAGCAGGATGCGGTCCGGGCGGTGGCCGAAGGCCTCCTCCAGCCCCCCGAGGTCGGTGACCTCCACCTCCACGGGTAGGCCCACCCGATTTCGCTCCTGCACCCTCGCGAGGGCGGCCGATACTCCCCCGGCGGCCTGGATGTGGTTTTCCTTGATGAGAACCATGTCGTAGAGACCCGACCGGTGGTTATCCCCGCCACCGGCTCGGACAGCCTCCTTCTCCAGCAGCCGCCAGCCCGGCGTGGTTTTCCGGGTGTCCACGATCCGGACACCCATCCCCTTCACCTCTTCCACGAAGCGGCGGGTGTGGGTGGCGATCCCCGAGAGTCTGCCGAGGAAGTTGAGAGCCGTCCTCTCACCCGTGAGGATTCCTCTGGTGGGGCCTTCCACGGTGAGGAGGACCTCGCCTTCGACCAGTGCCTCTCCATCCGCTCGGGACTGAACCGTTCGAAGAGCCGGATCCAATCGCCGGAACACCGCCCGGGCCATCTCCGCACCGGCGACCACCATCGACTCCCGGGCCACGATCTCTCCCCGAGCCCGGGCGCTCTCGGAAACGGTCCACTCGGTCGTCCGGTCCCCGGACCCCACATCCTCCGCCAAGGCGTCGTCCACCATGCCGTCGCACCAGGGCGTCACGGTACCTCCCCCCGGAACGGGCCCTCTCCGGAAGCCTCCGGGACCTCGCTTCCGCGGTCCCGACTCCCCTTCCCCAACACCTCTTTGTAGAGAGCCTCGTAGCGCGGCACGATCTTCTCTCCCGAGAACTCGTGCACGGCTCGCTCCCGGCCCGCTCGGCTCAGGCGGGCCCAGAGCTCCTCATCCTCCAGGATGCCCACGGAAGCCTCGGCCATGCCATCCACGTCACCCACGGGAAGCAAGTATCCCGTTTCGCCGTGAGCCACCACCTCGGGAAGGCCTCCGACGCGGGAAGCCACTACGGGAACTCCGCAAGCCATGGCCTCCAGGGCCGCGAGCCCGAAGGACTCGGACTCGCTGGGAAGCAGGAACAGATCGGCGCAGGCCAGCAGCTCCTCCACCGACTGGTGCTTGCCCAGGAAGACCACGCGGTCCATGATGCCCAGCTCTTCAGCCCGTTTCGCAGCCCGACTCCGCTCGGGTCCGTCACCCACGAGGACCAGACGGGACGGCACGCTTTCCTGGACGCGGGCGAAAACCTCCACCAAGTCGAAAACCCGCTTCACAGGGCGGAAGTTCGATATGTGCATGAGGATCCGCTCGCCCTCGTCCGCCAGTCTGGATCGATGGCAGGGCTTGCCCTCTCGGCGGTACCGATCCGTATCGATGAAGTTGGGGATCACTTCGATCGGCCGGTCTCCGGTATCGAAGTTCCGCTCGGTCTCGCCCTTCAGGTACTCGGAGACGGCGGTCAGTCCATGGGATCGGAGGATGGAGAAGCGGGTGATGGCCTGAAAGGAAGGGTGTTGCCCCACCAGGGTGATGTCCGTGCCGTGCAGGGTGGTGACCACCTTCAGGTCCTTCTCCGGAAGAAGCATCTCCCGGGCGATCCAGGCGGAAGCGGCGTGGGGGATGGCGTAGTGGGCGTGGATCAGATCCAGATCGTACTGGCGGGCCGCATCGTGGATGGCCACGGCGAGGGCGAGGGTATAGGGCGGGTGATCGAAGAGAGGGTAATCGGCCAACTCTACTTCGTGGAAGTAGACCCTCTCCCGAAACCCGTCCAAGCGAAAGGGTTGGGCATAGGAGATGAAGTGGATCTCACAGCCCCGCTCCGCCAGCTTGAGCCCCAGCTCCGTGGCTACCGCCCCCGAACCGCCGTAGGTGGGATAGCAACTGATACCGATCTTCACCCCTCGACCCTCCCTCGCCTCACTCCACCCTCATGATCGTGGCGAATCCGGGCTCCTCCCGGCTTCGATCCCGGGCCCCATACCCCGAACCCCACCCACGGATCTGCGATGTTCCCACTGAGCCAAGACTTCTTCCACGGCCTTCTCCACCGGTCTCCGGGCATCCACCTCCACGGTGTCTGCCGGGAGCTGGTTGCGGAACCAGGTCAGCTGTCGCCGGGCATAAGCCCGTGTAGCCCCCTGGATTCGTCGGACGGCCTCCTCCCGTGAAATCCCTCCACGGAGCCACTCGGTGACCTCCCGGTAGCCCGTCCCCGTCATCCCCGGGTCGTCCGGCGCATAGCCCGCTTCCAGCAGGGCGCGAACCTCCGCCGGGAACCCCGCCTCGAACATCCGCTCCACCCGCTCGTCGATGCGTCGGTACAGCTCCCCCCTGGGAAGCTGCAGCTGAACCACCATGGCGGGTACGGCGGGAGCATCCGCCGGAGCGTTGACGTGCCACCACGACAAGGAGCGACCGGTGAGAAGTGCTACCTCCAAGGCCCTCGAGAGCCGCTGCCGCCCTCCGGCCGCCACGGACTCCGCCCGGAGCGGGTCCAACTTGCGTACCCAGCGAACGAGCTCGTCCACCGGTCGAGCCCGGAGGTAGCGGCGGAGGGCCTCTCGGCGACCGTGATCCAGCGGGGGTTCCCGGAAGAGTGGTTCGACGACCGCTCGAAGGAAGAACCCCGTTCCCCCCACCAGGAGGGGAACCCGCCCCATCCCCTCGATCTCCTCGATCCAGCGCCGGGCGTCCCGGGCGAAGCGTCCGGCGCTGTAGCGCTCGTCGGGGTCCACCAGGTCCAGCCCGTGGTGGGGAATCCTCTCCCGCTCCTCCCTTCCGACCTTGTCGGTCCCCACATCCATGCCCCGATACACCTGACGGGAATCGGTGGAGATGATCTCACCATCCAAGGCTTCGGCCAGGGGGATCGAGAGCTTGGACTTTCCCGAAGCAGTGGGGCCGACGATCGCCAGAACACGGGGGGGCGGGCGGTCTCCCGAATCCATTGGGGCGGAGATCAGCGGCCGAACTTCCGCTCCAGCTCCCGGGAAGAGAGCCGGACGACGGTGGGACGCCCGTGTACGTCGTGATAGGGTAGCTCCGTGGCAAATAGCCGGTCGAAGAGTTCCTGGATTTCCCACGGGTCCAGCGGCTGCCCGGCCTTGATGGCCCCCTTGCACGCGAAGCTCATGGCCACCTTCTCATGCTGGTTCCGGGCCGACCGGACCAGCTCGGAGCCGTGGGTCAGCTCCTCGATCATCTCACGGAGGGAGCGCTCCGGATCGAAGTACGGATGGGGCTGAGGCACCCCGTGAACGATGATCGTTTCCCCTCCGAATCCCTCCACTTCGAAGCCTGCCCGTCGGAACAAGCCGGAGAGCTCCCGAACCTGCTCGTACTCCGCGGAGGTGAGCCGGAGAGTCAAGGGAAAGAGTAGCCGCTGCCCGACTCCCTGACCGGACTCGAAGGACTCCATGATCTCTTCGAAGAGGATGCGCTCGTGGGCGGCGTGCTGGTCGATCAGAAGGAGTCCGTCCCGAACCTCCGCCAGGATGTAGGCCCGGTGTACCTGCCAGAGCCGGAGCGGGCCGTCCCCTTCCAAAGCCTCCGGAACCGGTTCCCCATCCTCCTGATACCCCTGCGAACCCTCGGGCGCCCCGGGATTCTCGTTCCCGGAAAGGAAGAGAGCCATCTGAGACTCCTCGACGGCAGCTCCGTCGGAGGCTTCGTCGCGGTCCCCGGGTTCTCGAACCCGGAGACGAGGTCGGGTCGGAACGGTGTCAAGTGTGGCCGCGCTCTCCAGCCCTTCCAGCGCCGAGCGGACCGCTCCTTCCACCAGCTCCTCCACGCGAGCACGGTCCCGGAATCGGACCTCGGCCTTCGTGGGGTGGACGTTCACGTCCACCGAGCCCGCCGGGACCCGTAGCTCCAGTATGACCCAGGGCCGGGCGTCTCCGGGAACAGTGGTCCGGTAGGCACGGTCCACGGCCTTGATGAGCTCCGGGTCCCGGAACGGACGACGTTCCACGAAGAGGTGTGCCCGACGGAAGCCGGGCCGGGCCGCGTCCGGCCGTTGAACAAGGCCCACGACCGTGAGCCCTTCGGCCTCTCCTTGCATGGGGATGAGTTGGCCCACCGCCTCGTTCCCCCACAGTTGGGCCACCCGCTCCGGTAGATCGGCCGCAGCGGGAAGGTCCAGTAGGATCCTGCCGTCGGACTCCAACGAGAAGGCGGCCCCTGGGTTTGCCAGGGACAGTGCGGTGACCGCGTCGCTCACCGCCCGGCTCTCCACCGAGGTAGGCCGGAGGAATTTGGCCCGGGCCGGTGCATTGAAGAAGAGGCGCTCCACCTCCACGGTGGTCCCTCGCTTTCGGGCCGTTTCATCCACATCCGTGATTCGCCCCCCGGCAACTCGGATGGTGGTGCCCGGCCCATCACCCCCGTCGTGGGTGTCCAGGCGCATCCGGCCCACGGAAGCGATGGATGAGAGGGCCTCTCCACGGAAGCCGAACGTTTGCACCCCTCGGAGGTCCTCCGGGCTCCGAATCTTGCTCGTGGCGTGCCGGTCCAGGGAGAGGAGAGCATCCTCCCGGCCCATCCCGGTTCCATCGTCCGCCACGCGAATGAGCTGCTTCCCCCCTTTCCGGATGACTACCTCCACCCACCGCGCCCGAGCATCCAGGGCGTTCTCCACCAACTCCTTCACCACGGATGCCGGACGCTCCACCACCTCACCGGCGGCGATCTGGTTCGTCACCGAGTCTGGAAGCACCTGGATCGTTCTGGCCATCCGGGTTCGCTCTCGTTAGAGGTCCAGCGTGGATTAGGGTGCGGGGTCCAGTGCGAAGAAGGCTTCTGCGTTTTCCGTGGTATAGCTCGCCACATCCTCCGGGGCTTCGTCCCGGATGCGAGCTACGGCGTCGGCCACGTGCCGGACGTACGCCGGCTCGTTCCTCTTGCCCCGGTGGGGCGCCGGAGCCAGGTACGGAGCGTCCGTCTCCACCATGAGCCGCTCCCGGGGCACCCGGCGAACGGCCTCCCTGGCATCGAAGTTCCGGAAAGTGACCAGTCCGGTGAAGGAGATGGACCACCCGGCCTCCAACGCCGTCTCCTGCAGGTCCCGGCCGCCCGTGAAGCAGTGGAGAACTCCCCGAAGCCCCCGAGGGCAATCCCGGATCAGGGCCCGGGTATCGTCGTCGGCAGACCGGGAGTGCACCACCACCGGCAGCCCGGTGTCGGCCGCCAACTGCAGATGGGCCTCGAAGAGGCGACGCTGCACGTCCCGGGGGGAGAAGTCGTAATGAAAATCCAGGCCCGTCTCCCCCACCGCCACCATGCGCGGGTCTTCCAGGAGCTCTCTGACCCGCTCCAGATCTCCATCTTCCGCCTCGCCGCTCCGGTGCGGATGAATCCCGGCCGTCCCCCAAAGCGACTCCCGGTTCCGAACCAGCTCCAAAACATCACCGGCGTCCTCTGCGGTGGAGGCGATGACGACGACCCGCTCCACGCCCGCTTCCAGGGCCCGAGCCAGGGTTCCGTCCACATCGTCGCCGAAACGATCATGTGTCAGGTGACAGTGTGTGTCGATGAGCACGCGACCTCCCAAGAGAACGGGTCCCGGGGAATGCCCACCCGGGACCCGTCCAGCCGTGTGGTACGGCCCGTTCGAACCGCCAAGGTCAGACCGGAACCGCCTTCTTCTTCCTCCGCTCTTCCCGGGACGGTTTCTTCTCCTTCTTATCCCATCGCTTCTGGATCTCCAGGAGAGCCGGGGACGCCACCCAGATGGACGAGTACGTCCCGATGACGACTCCGAGGATGAGAACGATGGTGAAGTCCCGGATCACCGCCCCTCCGAGGATCAGGAGGGCCATGAGCACGGCGAGAGTGGTGCCCGAGGTGATCACCGTACGGGGGAGCACCTCGTTGATGGACCGATTGATCAGCGTCACCGGATCCTCCCGCCGTCCGCCCTTCTTGTTCAGGTTCTCCCGGATCCGGTCGAATACGACGATGGTGTCGTTCAGGGAGTACCCGATGATGGTGAGGACCGCCGCCACCGTGGGCAGGGAGATCTCCACACGGAAGATAGCGAGGAAACCCAGGGTCACGAGGATGTCGTGGACCGTGGCGATGACGGCCGCGAGCCCGAAGCGGAATTCGAAGCGGAACGCCAGATAGATCAGGGTCAGGAGGAAGGAGAAGAGGATGGCGAAAGCCGCCCTCTGCTGGAGCTCCGCACCGATCGTGGGACCCACGAACTCGGTTCGGACCACGTCGAAGTCCCCGATGGCCGGGCTCGCCTCGAGAGCGGAGCGGATCTCCCCGGCCACGGCTTCGGCCTCCCCTTCCTCGGGGACGGGAACCCGGATCGTGAACTCGTTGTCCGCCCCGAACCGGGTGATCCGGGGCGCCTCCGCCCCGCCCAGCGCCTCCCGGATCTCCGCTTCTGTGGTGCCCTCCACTGCCTCGATGTGGACCAGGGTTCCTCCGGTGAAGTCCACCCCGTAGTTGAGCCAGCTTCCCAGGCCGAAAACGTTCACCACCATGGCGATGACACCCAAGCCCACGATGGAGCCCGACACCCAGTAGGCCTTCCGGCGGCTCTGGAGGAACTGGAAGTCGGCGTCTTTGAAGATCCAGAACTGCATGGAGTTCGATCGCTCCCTTCGGGCTCAGATGCTGATGGTGTCGGCCGCCTTCTTCCTCGTAAGATAAATGAGGTAGAAGGTCCGAGTGACATAGAGGGCCGTGAAGAACGAGGCGATGATCCCGATGGCCAGCGTCACCGCGAAACCGCGGACCGGCCCGGTGCCGAACTGGAACAGGATCAGCGCCGTGATCAACGTGGTGAGGTTCGCATCGACGATGGCCGAGAGGGCGTGGCCGAACCCTTCGTCCACGGCCGTTCGCACGGGCCTTCCCGCATCGAGCTCCTCTCGTATTCGTTCGAAGATCAGGACGTTGGCGTCCACCGCCATCCCGATGGAGAGGATGAGCCCTGCGATACCCGGCAGGGTGAGGGTCGCGTTCAATGCCGCCAACCCCCCGAGGACCAGGGCGGTATAGACCATGAGCGCGCTCACCGCCAGGACTCCGGTGACGCGGTAGTACACGATCATGATCAGGATCACCAGGGCCAACCCGATCATCCCGGCCCGCTGGCCCTGCTCGATGGAATCCTGCCCCAGGGAGGGCCCCACCGTCCGTTCCTCCATGATCCGGAGGGGAGCCGGAAGCGCGCCGGCCCGGAGGACGAGGGCCAGGTCCCGGGCCTCCGCCATGTCCGCCTGGCCCAGCTCGATCTGCCCGCGGGCTCCGATCCGGCTCCGAACCACCGGGGCGCTCACCACCTCGTCGTCCAGGAGGATGGCGATCCGGTCTCCGATGTGGCGGCCGGTGAGGTCGGAGAAGCGGCGCCCGCCGGCCCGGGAGAGCTCGAACTGGACGATCGGCTGGTTGAACTGCGCGTCCCGGTTGGAAGAGGCATCCTCGAGCATCTCCCCCGTCAGGAAGGCTTCCCTCTGCAGCACGTAGAGCTCTCGGTACGTCCGGGCTCCCACCCCGATGGGCTGCCATCCCCACTGAAGGGAAAGGTTTCGCGGGAGGACGGACTGGACCTCATCGATTTGGAGGAACTGCTGGAGAAGCGGGAGGTCCTCCTCGGCCACCAGGAACGTACCGTCCTGGTCCCCACGGAGGAGGAGCGAGGAAAGGGGCCTGACATCCACGTCCCCGGGATCCAGGTCATCCTCTTCGGCGAGAAGCTCCTCCATCTCGTCCTCGTCCAGGACCGCGTCCGGGTCCTGCTCCTCCGCCACCTCCTCGACGGGCGCCTCCTCTCCTTCCGGAGCCGGAGCCTCTCGGCCGAAGAGGACGTCCTCCACCCGGTCCTCGGGGACCTCCATGTCCTGGCCCAGGGCCCGGATGGAATCCGCTCCCAGGGCAAGGACGACGGCCCGGTCCATCCGGGGTAGCAATCCCTCCACCTCGCTGATGGGCCGAACCAGCTTCCACTCGAGCATGGCCGTCTGGCCCACGATTTCCCGGGCCCGCTCCTCATCGTCGATCCCCGCCAGCTCCACGATGAGGCGGTCCTGGCCCACCTTCTGGATGATGGGCTCCTCGACGCCCAACTCGTCCACCCGGTTCCGGATGATCCGCTCCGCCCGGTCGATGGCATCGGAGCGCTGCTCCATATCCCATGTGCCGTCCGGGTCGTCCACCTCCAGGACTAGGTGCATTCCTCCCTGAAGGTCCAGGCCGAGCCGGACGATGTCGCCGGTCTCCTGGTAGTTCTGGTAGAGGTAGCCGAGGGACACGACCACCACGCCGATGATGACGATGATCCTGGCGGTGAGCGAATTGAGCATGGTTCCTGGCCCCGACGTTCGGACGTTGCGGGAAGCTGGGAATCGGGCCCCGGAGGGGGCCCGTCTATGGAAGCCTCTTAAGTTGGGAGGCTACCCGGGAGGTGTCAATTTGTCCCTACCGTCTCCGGCCTCCGATCCATGGTACCAACGTCGACACCGTTTGCTCCAGTCCCGAACCACCGGAACCGACAAATCAGAGGGCTGCTCGACGGAGGACCGCTCGGACCCGGGCGATGAACCGATTGGGGGCCACGGACTTCGTCATGTAGTCGTCGGCGCCCGCCTCCAGGAGTTCTGCCTCCACGTCGTCTCCTCCCTTTCCGGTTCGGACCAGGACCGGGAGAGCCGCCGTGTCCACCGAGTCCCGTACCCATTGCAGAACCTCCCGTCCATCCATTCGGGGCATGCTCAGGTCCAGGATCATCAGGGAGAAATCCGGGTCCTCCTTGAGAATGTCCACGGCCGTGTCCCCATCCTCCGCCTCGGTGATCTCGTAGCCGGATTTCTCCAGAAGGCTCCGCATCATCACCCGGGCGTCCTCGTCGTCGTCCACCAGGAGGATCCGAGGCGGCCCCACCTTCTCCTCTTCTTCCTCCTCCTCGATGAGCTGCCCGAGGACCCGCTCCACCTCCACCAGGGTGGCCTGCCCCTGGGTGACCCACTCGAGGGCCACCTCCTGCATGGATCGCATCCCCCCTTGAACGGCCAATCGCTGGAGGGTTTGGTGCCCCTTGCGAAGTTCGATGGCCTGCTCCAGACGGGGCCCGCTGATCATGACCTCCAGAACCGGAAGTCGTCCTCGATAACCCGTGAACCCGCACTCGGGGCACCCTACGGCCCGGACCACCGGCTCCGTCTCGAACCGGTCCGTGAGGCGCTGTTCCTCCGGGGTCAGGACTCCCCGGACCGGTTCGGCACAGGCCGAGCAGACCTTCCGGAGGAGGCGCTGGGCCAGGGCCCCCCTGAGGGAGTTGGCGATGGTGGAGTGCTGGAGCCCCATATCCGCCAGGCGGGCCACGGCGCTGACGGCGTCATTGGCATGGACGGTGGCCAGGACCAGGTGACCGGTCAGGGCGGCCTGGGCCGCCGTCTCCGCAGTCTCCCGGTCCCGAATCTCACCCACCAGTATCACGTCGGGGTCCTGACGCAGGATGGCCCGCAGGGCTCCCGCGAAGGTCATCCCCTGCTTGGTCTCCACCTGGGTCTGGGTCACCGAGGGGAGCTCGTACTCCACCGGATCCTCCACCGTCATGATGTTCACCTTTCCAGTGGCCAGCTCCCGGAGGGCTCCATAAAGGGTGGTCGTCTTCCCGGAGCCGGTGGGTCCGGTGACCAGGACGATCCCATCCCGGTGGGTGAGCAGGTAGCGGAAGCGCTCCAGCTCCACCTCGGGCACGGCCAAGTCGTCCAGGGTGAAGGCGGCGTTGGAGTCCAGGACCCGGATCACGCACTTCTCGGCCCCCGCCGCCGGAATGGTGGAAACCCTCAGATCGTACGAGAGGTTTGAGACCTGGACCCGGGCTTTTCCGTCCTGAGGTCGGAGTCGGTCGGCGATGTCCAGCTTGCCCAGGATCTTCACCCGGGAAATGACCCGGTTCAACGCCGGCATGGGAAGCTCCAGGTGGGAGCGTAGGACCCCATCCACCCGGAGCCGGACAACCCCTTTCCTCCTTCCGGGCTCGATGTGGATGTCGCTCGCTCCCGCTTCGATGCCGTCCCGTATGATCAGGTTCGTGAGCTTGATGACTGGCCCCGTTTCCGCATCCTCCACGGAAACCGCCTCGGGCCCCATCTCCTCCACGAGCTTCACGGTTTCCTCGGCGTCCCCTCCCCCGCCATCCATGTTCCCCAGGATGCTCTCCACAGCCCGGTCCGGAGAGAAGCGGCTGTCGATGGCATCCTGGATCGCCGAAGGGGAAGCCACCTGGAACACCACGGTCTTCCCTGTAGTGAACGCCACGGAACGCTCGGCGTCCAGGTCGGTGGGGTCGCAAGTGGCGACCACCAGATTTCTGTCGTTGGCCAGGATCGGGAAGACGTGATACTGGCGGGCCATGGCCTCCGGCACCATGAGCGCCGCTGCCTCCTCGGCCGCCGAAAGGTCGGCCACGTGCAGGCGAAAGTACTCGGCCACCATCTCGGCCAATCGGGCGTCGGGCACCCGCAGGCTTCGGGTGACCACCGACCAGGCTTCGCGAACGGGTGTCGTCGGCGCCAGGTCCGGCGGGTCGTCGGGGACCAGCCCCTCGCGCTCGGCGATCCGAAAGAGCCAGTGGACGGAGCTCACGAGAGCCTCGCTTCCCGGCGCTTCTCGCTCTTTTCCTCGTACATGGCCGCGTCGGCTTCGGCAAGGAGGTCCCTCAACTCCTTGGGAGTCCGGTCTTCATAGCGCGCCACCCCCACGCTGACCGAGAGGGTGAAGGGCTCATCGTCCCCAGCGTTCAACTGCTCCAGCCTGGCCCGCAACCGAGAAACCAGGGCCTCCGCATCCTCCCCCGACGCTTCCAGCGCCAGCACCGCAAACTCGTCACCACCGGGTCGCGCGATCAGGTCCGAACCCCGGAAAGTGTTTCGGAGGACCTCGGCCAACTTCAGGAGGCATCGGTCACCCACATGATGTCCGTAGGTGTCGTTGATCCGTTTGAACCAGTCCAGGTCCATGTACATAAGGCTGAGAGAGCGGCCACTCCGCCGGGCCAGGTTGAGGTGCTGGGCGCCCAGGTCCATGAAACCCCGGCGGTTGTAGAGCCCGGTGAGATCATCGATGAGGGCCAGGCTCCGGAGAGCGGACAGAAGTCGATGCCGCTCGACGGCGTACCGGAGGGACCGGATCAAGAGACGCTCGTCCACCTCCCCTTTCACCAGATAGTCCTGAGCGCCGCCCTGCACGGTCCGTACGGCCTCCCCCTCATCCTCCACCCCCGTGAGCACCACGAACGGGACATCCGGAGAGAAAGCGTACGCCCGCTCGAAGGTGGCCACGCCTTCGCTGTCCGGGAGATGAAGGTCCAACAACACCACATCGACGCCCCCCAACGATAGGCGTTCCAGGGCCTGCGACAGCTCTTCCACCCACTCGAGCTGAAGCTTGCCCTGCCCCGTGGTGGCGAAGGCGTCCCGGAGCTCGTCGAGGTTTTCCGGATCCTCCTCCACCAGAAGAACCCGGAGCGGTCGCGCTACAGGATCGATCATCGCGAAGAAGGTAACCCGATGACACTGTCGATGCTACGTGGGTTCGCCACCGCCTTCCCGAGCTCGCAGGATCCACTGGAACACCAGCCGGGTATGGAGTCCCTGCCGTGTGGCTGCGTGGGCGCGTCCACGCAATGTAATCTCGCGATCTCCCGCCCCCGGACCCGGGAGCGCGGGGTCACCGACGGGGAGGCCGGGCCCATGTCTTTCGGGGATCCGAGGGTGGACCGGAACCATGCGTAGACGAATGTGGAGCATCCTTACGGGAGTGGCTCTGGGCCTCGTGGCCGTGGCTCTCATCTTCGTGTCACGGCCGGAGCCACCGGTGGCCTACACGCCCGACCCTCCCCGGGCCCAGCACCCGGCCCCCTATCCGGCGGAGAACTTCAGCCTGGTCTCCCACCAAGGGCGGGAGGTCTCCCTGACGGACTTCGAAGGACGGGTCGTAGCCCTGTTCTTCGGCTTCTCGCACTGCCCCGATGTTTGTCCGGCCACTCTGGCGAACCTGTCCCGAGCTCTGGAGGAGATCGGACCGGGTGTGGAGGATGAGGTTCAGGGCATCCTCATCACGGTGGACCCGGAGCGGGACACTCCCGAACGGTTGGCAAGCTACATGGAGGCCTTCCACCCATCCCTCCTGGCCCTCACCGGCGACGAGGAGGATATCCGCAGAGTAGCCGACGACTTCGGAGTCTTCATGGCACGGGAAGGCGACGGGGACGAACCGCCCGATCACGTCCACGACGGCCCGGGATCCGCTCCTCCCATTGGCCCGGACGAGCTCCCCGAAGGGGCTGGAGAAGGGTACGGGGTAAGCCACACGGCGAGAACATTCATCATCGACGGCCGGGGAATGATCGTCACCACGGTGGGCCCCTTCGCCGGCCCGGATGAGCTCATGGAGGCCCTGAAGGAAGCTGCGGAGCGATGAGGTTACGAACGGTGTGGGTGGTATGGCCCCTCCTCGCCCTCCTGTTCGTCGTGCTTTCCGGGTGCAATGGAGAGCTTCCCGAGGGTGATGTCCGTATCTCGACGGCTCCGACTCCACCCGTGGTGGGTCCCACCCGGATCGTGGTGGAGGCGAGGGAGGAGGACGGCAACCCGGTGGAGGGGGGCCGTGCGGTCTTACGAGGAGTGGGGCCGGCGGCGGAGACGGAGGTCGAGCTCGAGGAGACCGGGCAAGGCCGGTACATCGTTCCCGATTTTCCGCTGGAGCAGAGCGGGACTTGGACGCTCACCGCCGTCCTCGACCTCCCGGACGGACGGACCTGGGAGCGGAGCACGGAGGTTCGAGTGTTGAGCGGCGGGCTCTGAGCTCCGGACTCCCGGTCTCTGACAGCGGCCTCCTCCGGGATGCGTTCCCCGGTTACAGGGAGCAGTGACGGGAGCACCCCAGGTGTCGCCGGTTCCGGGCCACCCACCCGTATACGGTCTGAGCCAGGCGGCGAGCCCCTGGGACCCGAAAGGGGAGGGCGAGTACCCCGGAAGGACGAAGTGCCCGGAGGATCTCTTCCAGGCCCCGGGAACCGGCCCAGGTTTCTCCCTCGGAACCCACCACCTGGATGGCCCGGGAGAACTCCTCGTCAGAAATCCAAGGAAAGCGGGAGGTCACCCCGGCGGCCTGATAGGGCACGAACTCGAGCACGCGCTCCCGGTCCCACCGAGACAACGCCTCCACGGAGCGGGTGCACAGGCCGCACTCTCCGTCGTAGATGACTGTGAGCTGGGCTCCTGCGGGCCGGTGCCGATCCTTCCTATCTCGAATCTCGTCCACAGGTCACGCGACCTGGACGTCGACCCGAGCCGCGCCCTCGAGAGCCCGAGTGCGCGCCTCTTCCGCCGTTTCCCCTCCGGCCAGGACCACCCCCATCCTGCGACCCCGGCGGGCGTGCGGTTTCCCGAAGATCCGGACCTGACAAGTGGGTATGTTCAACGCCCGCGCCACCCCTCCATAACCCACCACCGGTCCCTCCTTATGGGCCAGGATCACCGCCGACGCCGAAGGACCGCAGGAGCGGATCTGGGGAAGGGGAAGCCCCAAGGCCGCCCGCAAGTGGATCTCGAACTGGGAGAGGTCCTGGGAGATCAACGTGACGAGAGCCGTGTCGTGGGGCCCGGGCGAAATCTCCGAGAAGATGGCATCGTCGCCCCGCACGAAAAACTCGACCCCGTAGACCCCCTGGCCCCCGAGCCGCGTCACCACCTTCCGCGCCAACTCCTGTGCCTGCTTCAGGGCCGGCTGCGGAACGTCGGCCGGGGTCCATGATTCCCGGTAGTCCCCCTGCTCCTGCCGGTGGCCGATGGGGGGAAGGTGGCGGACCTTCCCCTCTCCCTCGGCCACCGTGAGAAGCGTGATCTCGGAGTCGAACTCGATGAACTCTTCCACGAGGACCCGGTTCAGGTCTCCCGGCCCCTCGTCGCTGGCGAAGGCCCACGCTCTATCGATCCGGGCCGGGCCTCCCACCACCGACTGGCCCCGGCCCGAGAAGGAGAGCACCGGCTTGACCACGCACGGGTAGCCGATCCGGTCGGCGGCCTCCCGCAGGTCGTCCTCCGAATCGGCAAAAGCGTACTCGGGGGTGGGGATCCCCAGCTCCAGCGCGGCCAGATTCCGAATGCCCTCCCGGCTCGCAGCCAGATGCACCGCCTCCGCCGTGGGAATCACCGGCACACCTTCGCGGGCCAAGTTCATCAGGCGCTTCGCTCGCACCGTCTCCAGCTCCGGAACGATGAGGTCCGGAGCATAGGTCCGGATTACTCCCTCCAGGGCCGCACCATCGAAAAGGTCCACCACCTCGCTCAGGTCGGAGACCTGCATGGCCGGAGCTCCCGCGTACCGATCCACGGCCACCACTTCCAAACCCAGGGCCTTGGCGGCCAGAGCCAGCTCCCGCCCCAACTCTCCGGCACCGACCAGAAGAATCCGTCGCACGTTCCGGACTTCGGACATCAGGAGCACGCACTCCAAGGAAGGAAGGGGAGCACCATCGCGGACTCCACGTTCCGAGGTAGGAGGTTCATCACAATCAAGTTACGAGGTCGAGGGCACAGGCGCCACGGACCCGGTCCGTGTTCCGGCGGTCCGGCCATCACCTTATCTTCCGGCCGAGGGAGGGAGGTGTCCCATGACGGAGCTCCTGAGTTGCCGACGAACTGGCCATTGCAAGCCTTGGAATCCCGGCTCGGCCCGGGAACTGTGGAGACGGGCATTCCCCTGGCTCCATACACCACTTTCCGGATCGGAGGCCCTGCCGACCTGTTCTACCGGGCCGGAACTCCCGACGAGCTGGTGCGGGTCATCGAAGCGGCACGGGAGCTGGGAATTCCCCACCTTCTCCTGGGGAGGGGAGCCAACGTCCTGGTAGGAGACGGAGGCTATCGCGGTCTCGTCATACGCAGCGGGATGTCCGGCACGGACTTCCTCGAGGGAAACCGTGTCCGGGCCGCCGCAGGGGTGGAAACGTTCCCCGACCTCATCGTGGATACGGTCCGCAGAGGCTTGGGAGGTCTCCACCACTTCGTGGGGATTCCGAGCACGGTGGGGGGAGCCATGTGGCAAAACCTCCACTTCCTCTCCCCGGCACCGGAACGCGAGCGGACCGTGTTCCTGGAGGAAGTGGTCGAATCGGCTGAGATCCTCACGGAGGAGGGGGAGCGGACCGAGGTGGGGGTCGAGTACTTCCGCTTCGGCTACGACTACTCGATCCTCCACGAACGGGACGACGTGGTCCTGTCGGTCACCTTCGCCCTGACCCCCCAGCCCCGTGAGAGCCTCAGGAAGGTGATCCGGGAGAACCTGGCGTGGCGGGAGGACCGGCACCCGGACCTGTGGCTGTACCCCTGTGCCGGATCCATCTTCCAGAAGATCGACGGAGAGGGGGCGGGACGGCTCATCGACCAGTGCGGCCTGAAAGGGAAGGTCCACGGCGACGCAGCCATCTTCCACAAGCACGCCAACATCATCGTGAACCTGGGGGGGGCCAGCTCGGACGACGTCCGGTTCCTGATGGACCTGGCACAGGAACAGGTCCTCCGGGAGTTCGGCTTGGAGCTCGTCCCCGAGATCACCCTGGTGGGCGAGTTCTGACGGCCGGTCACCCAAATCGCCGCGAGCACTCCATCACTCGCGGGCCAGGGCCTCCAACGTCCGGCGGTGAATCCGGTGGTCCCCCGGATGGCTCCGCAGCCGAAAGGGAACCCCGGCCTCCCGAAGCCGATCTTCTTCCTCGGCCTCGGCCTTCACACTCCTGTGGGGATCCTCGTCTCCACGCACGATGACCAGATCCGTCCGGGCGAGAGCGGGCCCCATGATGTCCATCTCCGGATCGCGGGGGAGCGCGGCTCCCCAGATGACCAATCGGTCCGGTCGGACCCCCCCGAGGGCCACCCACCGAGCTGCAGTGTGACACCCCTGAGAGAACCCCAAGACGGTCCGCTCGATGCCCTCTTCCTCCTCCACTCCCTCTTCGACGTGCGCCTGCAAGAGGTCCAGAAACCGGAGGTAGTCCCGGATTTCATCCTCCCGGTCCTCTCGGGTCATCCAAGTCGCCCCCACCCGATCCTCCTTGCCGTGGGCGCGGTCAGTGGGGGCCAGGTAGAATCGGGAGAGGCCCTCCGGAGCCACCACCAGCGTGTGGTCCGATGCGAGCTTACGGAAGGGTCGAAGGAACTCCCGGGCCAGCTGGCCATAGCCGTGCAGCACGTACCAGATCTCCCGAACCTCCCGCCCCCCACCACCGAGCGTGGCGTAGCGAGCCGTACGGGGAACCTCCAAGGTTTGGGAGCTGGGCCCAGTGAAGGGGATCTCTTTCACCATCGGCATCCTCCGGCCTCACCCCGTGCGCACCGGGGTTCCACCATATGTCGAGTCCACCCTGCGTTATCAGATCCACCCGGCGGCGCAGGCTCGCCCAGCCTCTCCTCCCCAAAAGCCCGCCCGTCACGAGCTCGGCCAATCCGGCGGAACCTTCGCACCGAGCCGGGGCCGGAGCCCGGGCCGGAGGCGGAGCCAGGGCCGGAGGCGGAGCCAGGGCCGCCCGGCGCCAAAGCTGGCCGCTCCCCTTCCCCGGTGCAATGGTGGCGCGCTTTGACAGGGGGGCGGAGCCCCTGTAGTCTACGAATAGAATCCCTGTGGGGCGTCCTTTATTTCTCGGAGCCCTCAGCCACCCTCGATTCCGTTGCCGCGGGAGCTCTCCACCATGCCTTCGCTAACCCGTCCCCTCACCGGCCCCAACCTCACCTTCGACCTGAAGAAGCAGCTCCGGGAGCTGCGGGATGACGATGCCTACCGGCGTAGCGGTCGTACCGGTCGAACCCTGGCGAAGCACGGCTCACTCCGCCTCACACTGACGGTCATACGCAAGGGCGTGGAGGTGGGAACCCACCACGCCGACTCGCCCATGACCCTCCAGACGCTGGAAGGTAGCCTGAGGTACCGGGTGGGGAACGACGAGTTCGAAATCCGAGAAGGGGAGATCCTCTACTTCGGTCCCGGACACGCACAAGACATCAAAGCATTGGAGGATACGGCGCTCCTCCTCACGATCAGCGGTCCGGGGAAGGAGAAGGAGTCGGAGTAACCGACGACCCGGGGACGGGAACCGAGGGGATCGCGGCAGGTCCGTCCACCTGAAGACGCTGCAGGTCTCCCCTCAAGCGGAACCGGGTCCGGATCAGCAACAGGACCGCCACCGCAGCCAGCCCCACCGCCAGCCCCCACCACAGGCCCTCGGGCCCGAAGTGGGCCCGGAAGGCGAGGTAGGCTCCCACGGGCAATCCCACGCCCCAGAAACCGACAAGATTCAGGATCATCGGTAGTCGGGTATCCCCGACTCCTCTTAGCACGCCCGCCGCCACCGCCTGAAGCCCGTCGAAGATCTGAAACAGTCCAGCCACCGGGATGAGCACCGCGGCCACGGCCAGGACGGCTTCGTCATTCGTGTAAGCCCGGGCCAGGAGGTCGGGAATCCCCAGAAAGAGTGCGCCGGTCCCCAACATGAACAGGAGCCCGAGAAGCAGGGAAGCCCCGGCGGCCCTACGGGCCCGGTCCGAGTCTCCCACCCCCACCGCCCGTCCTACCAGTACGGCCCCGGCTCCCGCGATTCCCAGCGGGACCATGAACGCTGATGCAGCCAGGTTGAGGGCCACCTGATGTCCGGCCACCGGCACCGTCCCGAGCCAGCCCATCATGAGGCCGGTCATGGCGAAGGCGCCGAACTCCACCTGGAAGTGAATTCCGATCGGCGCCCCCACCCTGGACATCCTGCTGAGGGCCTTCCATCGGATCGCCTCTCGCACCGGTGAGCGGAGATGGGGCCCCAGGGTGGTCCATGCGGCCGCCAGGAGGAAGACCGCCATGAACCAGCGGGCCCCACTCGACCCGAGGGAGGAGCCCACGGCGCCGAGTCGAGGGGCTCCCAGATTCCCGAAGATGAGGATCCAGTTCAGCAGTACGTTCAGAAGATTCGCCCAGAGGATCGTCCAGACGATCGGACGGAGCCGCCCCATCGCTTGCAGGGTCTGCCGAAAGACGACGAAGGCATAGAAGGGGAGGACGCCGGGAACGGCGGCCCACGCGTACCCTCGCGCCAGGGGCACTACCTCCTCCGGCTGTCGGGCGAGGGTGAAGAGAAGCCCGGCGGGAAGCAGGAGAACCGAGGCGAGGACGGTGAGCACCAGGCATAGCACGAGCCCTCGCTGCACGCTTCGGGTCACCGCCGCATCGTCTCCGGCGCCCACGGCCTGGGCGACCAGGGGGTCCAGCACCATGAGGACCCCCATCCCGAAGATGGCCACCAGGAAGAAGTAGAGGTTTCCCAGGGCCACGGCGGCCAAGTCGGCCGACGAAGCTCGTCCCACCATGAGCGTGTCCGCCACGCCCATGGCCATGAGACCCACCTGCACCGTGGCCACGGGAAGTGCCAGTGCGACAACCGAGCGGAGGTCGGCCCAGCCGGGACGGGAGCCGGCGGGGAGGGGGGCGGTCACTCCCAGGGGTGGGACGGCCCGGAGCCCTCCTCTCCAGTCTCACGCCCCATCACGAGGGCCTGTTCCTCGGTCAGGGGCCGGCGCCCCTGGAACCCACCGTCCAGCTCGTGCCACGCCTGAACGCTCTCCTCTCCCCTCTGCCAGCAAAGGAAAACCCAACGGCCCTGGTAGGTGGTAGGAAAATCCAGCAGCCCATGCTCCAACCCCCCTGGGGGAAAGCGGATGCCCCGATCCAGAAATTCCTTCCGAACCACGTCCTCCACGAGGGCCATGGTCTCCCGGACCGAGCTCCGTCGCTCCAGGAACTCGCCCCGATCGGGATTCGAAGGACTCTTCAGCTCCACACCCCAGAGCAGGTCCAGGACCTGCAGT
>SKSR01000154.1 GCA_007122885.1 Gemmatimonadota bacterium | reverse complement strand
TCCCGCCTCGTGCCGCCGGCTCCATGCGTCCCCCAGTTCCGGCGGGCCACGCGGGACTTCTGCGGTGCACGCATGCGCAGGGAAGCGGCCAGCGCCTTGAGTGCCTCCCCGGTCCGCGTCTCGCGCCCCTGACCCCCCAGCCCCCGGAACGCTCTCCTCCATGACCCTCACCCCCGACCCCGAAGACATCCTCCAGGACGCGTTCGGCTTCCGGGAGTTTCGCCCGGGGCAGAGGGAGGTGGTGGAGACGGTCCTCCAGGGCCGCGACTGTATCGCGGTCATGCCCACCGGCGCTGGGAAATCCCTCACCTACCAGCTCCCGGCCCGGATCCTGCCCGGCACGGTTCTCGTGGTCTCTCCTCTGATCTCTCTCATGAAGGATCAGGTGGACGCCCTGCGGGCTCACGGGTTCCGGGCCGCGGACATCCATTCGGCCCTGGATCCGGAAGAGCGTCGAGAGCGCCTCCGCGCCCTCCGGAGCGGCGAGCTGGAGCTCGTCTACCTGGCTCCGGAAGCCCTGGACGGTGGGCTCCGGGACTTCATCCGCTCATCTCCCATCTCCCTCCTCGTGGTGGACGAGGCCCACTGCATCTCCCAGTGGGGACATGATTTCCGGCCCTCCTACCGGCGGCTCAGGGGCCTGCGGGAGGAACTGGGGGTACCCGTCCTGGCCCTCACGGCCACGGCCACCCGGACCGTGGCCCGGGACATCCTCCGCCAGCTCGGAATGCGAAAGCCCGGGGGCTACAAGGGCTCCTTCTTCCGCCCGAACCTGAAGCTGGCGTGCCGGAAGAAGGGGAGCGGGAACACCCGCCGGGAGATCCTCTCCCTCATCCGGGAGCACGAGGGCGAAAGCGGGATCGTATACTGCCTCTCCCGAAAGGGGGTGGAGCAGACCGCCGACTTCCTGCGGAGGAGCGGCGTCCGGGCCCTCCCCTACCACGCCGGTCTCCCGGACGAGGAGCGGGCCCGGAACCAGGAGCGCTTCCAGCACGACGAGGTGGAGGTGGTGGTGGCCACCATCGCCTTCGGCATGGGGATCGACAAACCCGACATCCGCTTCGTCATCCACCGGGACATGCCCAAGGATGTGGAGTCGTGGTACCAGGAGTTCGGCCGGGCCGGCCGGGACGGGCTCGAGAGCGACTGCGTCCTCTTCTACTCGTGGGCCGACGTGAAGATGTACGAGCGGTTTTTGGACGATGTGGAGGACCCGGAGCTCCGGGAGGCCAAGCATCGGGCCACGGTGGGCCTCTTCCGGCTGGTGGACCGGGGGGGATGCCGCCACCGGGCGGTTCTCCGCTACTTTGACGAGGAGATGGAGGACTGCGGCTCGTCCTGTGACGAGTGTACGGGGGTGAGCGTAGAGGACCGGGTGCGGACCTTGGGGCGGATCTCGGGGCCGGAACCGGCGAACATCGCCGCCGCCAGAAGGGCGTCCACCCCTGGACTGAAGGGACCCCACCCTTCGGGAAGCACTCCCCACCCCGGAGTCGAACGGGAGCGCCAAGGGCCTCCGGAGCTGGACGCCGAGGAACTGGCCCTCTTCGAAGAGCTCCGAACCCTCCGAAAGGAGTTGGCGGACGAAGCGGGGGTTCCGGCATACGTGGTCTTCAACGACCGGACTCTCCGGGAGATGGCCACGCGCCGACCTTCGACGCCCGGGGGGCTTCTCGAGGTCTCCGGCGTGGGCCCCGCCAAGCTCGAGCGCTACGGGGAGGCGTTCCTGGAGGTCGTCCGGGCCTGGGCCCCGGAGTGAGAGTGGGATGGCTCCCGGGTGGAACCCACCCCTGAGACGAAGGCTTAGGTGAGTATGATGAAAGCTTCAGACCTGCTCGTCCGATGCCTGGAGGACGAGGGGGTGGAGTACATCTTCGCCGTACCCGGCGAGGAGAACCTCGACTTCCTCGAGTCCCTCCGAAACTCCTCCATCCGGCTCGTGGTGACCCGGCACGAACAGGCCGCGGGCTTCATGGCGGCCACGTACGGCCGCCTCACCGGCTCGCCGGGAGTCTGTCTCTCCACGCTGGGGCCCGGAGCCACGAACCTGTTGACCGCGGCGGCCTTCGCTCAGTTGGGCGCCATGCCCATGGTGATGATTACGGGGCAGAAGCCCGTGCGGGCCAGCAAGCAGGGGGCCTTCCAGATCATCGATGTGGTGGACATGATGGCCCCGATCACCAAGTACACCCGACAGGTCGTGGGGTCGGACTACATTCCGGCCCGAGTCCGGGAGGCCTTCCGCCGAGCCGCGGAGGAGCGGCCCGGCGCCACCCACTTGGAGCTCCCCGAAGACATCCTCCAGGAAGAGACGAAGGTGGGTCCCGTGAAGGCCGGACAAGCCCGGCGACCCGTGGCCGACGAGTCCTCGGTGGATTCGGCCGTGAAGCTCCTTCGCGAGGCTCGCCGGCCCCTCCTGGCCATCGCCAGCGGGGCGAATCGGACTCGGGCCTGCGCCCGACTCCGGGAGTTCGTGGAGAAGTACGGGGTCCCCTTCGTCTCCACGCAGATGGGAAAAGGGGTCGTCGATGAGCGGAGCCCCTCTTACGTGGGCACCACGGCCCTGAGCTCCGACGACTTTCCGCACCGGGCGGTGGAGGCGGCCGACCTCATCGTGAGCGTAGGCCACAACGTGGTGGAGAAGCCGCCCTTCTTCATGGAAGAGGGGGGTGGCCCGGTCATCCACGTGGACTTCGGGGGTGCGGAAGTGGACCCGGTCTACTTCCCGCAGGTCGAGGTGGTAGGCGATATCGCCGAGTCCTTCCGGCGGATCATGGACCGACTCGAACGGCCCGACCACTGGGACTTCTCCCACGTGGAACGGATCCGTGGCGCCGCCGGGGACCTCTTCCGGCCACGGGCCGAGGCCCCCTCCTTCCCCCTTCGTCCCCAACGGCTCGTCTCGGAGGTCCGGAGCGCCGTTCCCGAGGACGGGGTGGTGAGCCTCGACAACGGGATGTACAAGATCTGGTTCGCCCGGAACTACCCAGCCTACCAGCCCAATTCCGTCCTCCTCGACAACGCGCTGGCCACCATGGGCGCGGGGCTGCCGGGCGCCATGGCGGCCCAAATGGTTTGGCCGGACCGGCCGGTGGTGGCGGTGTGCGGCGACGGCGGGTTCATGATGAACTCCCAGGAGCTCGAGACGGCGGTCCGTCTCGAGCTGAACCTGACGGTCCTGGTTCTCCGCGACGACGCCTACGGGATGATCCGCTGGAAACAGGAGGAGATGGAGTTCCCCTCCTTCGGGCTCGACTACGGCAACCCGGACTTCGTTCGGTACGCCGAAGCCTACGGGGCCCGGGGCCACCGGGTGGAAGGGCCGGACGGCCTCCGAGGGCTCCTCAAGCATTGCCTGGGCGAACCCGGGGTCCACTTGATCGAGGTCCCGGTGGACTACAGCGCCGACCACCACATTCTGCTCGAGGAGATCCCGGAGCTCGTTCGCAAGCTCCAGGTCCCCGGGCCGTCCGCCTCGAAGGAGGTCTGAGACGCCATGGAACCGTATCCCTACTATCTCGCGAACCGGGCCCGGTTCGGAAACGCCGGAATGGAGGTCCGGGACAAGTACACTGGAGAAGTCTTCGCCCGGGTTTCCCGGGCGGGTCCCGAAGCCATCGATGAGGGAATCGGGCGGGCCCACGAGGCGACCGCCGGCATGGCGGACTTCCGACCCTATGAGCGGCAGGCGGTCCTCGAGCACTGCGTCCGCCGGTTCCGCGAGCGGGCGGAGGAGCTGGCCGAGATGCTCTGCCGGGAGGCGGGAAAGCCCATCCGGGACTCCCGGGGCGAGGTGACACGGCTCATCGACACCTTCAAGGTGGCCGCCGAGGAGTCCACCCGCTTCGGGGGGGAGGTGATGAACCTGGAAATCTCCCCCCGGTCCCGGGGGTATTCGGGGATGTGGAAGCGGGTGCCCATCGGGGCTTGCTCCCTCATCACTCCCTTCAACTTTCCCCTGAACCTGGCGGCCCACAAGGTGGCTCCGGCCATCGCCGCCGGATGCCCCTTCGTCCTCAAGCCCGCCGAGCGAACGCCGCTCGGGGCCCTGGCCATCGGAGAGGTCCTGGCCGAGACGGACCTCCCGGAGGGCGCCTTCTCCGTCCTGCCCTCCGAGGTAGAGGACGCGACGCCCTTCAGCACCGACCCTCGGCTCAAGCTCCTGAGCTTCACCGGATCCCGGAAGGTGGGCTGGATGCTCAAGGGCCAGGCGGGAGAGAAGAAAGTGGTCCTGGAGTTGGGGGGCAACGCGGCCTGCATCGTGGACTCGGACGCCGACGTGGACGACGCCCTCGACCGGATCGTGTTCGGTGCCTTCTACCAGTCGGGACAAAGCTGCATCAGCGTGCAGCGGCTTCTGATACACGAAGCCGTTTATGAGGAGCTTGTGGGCAGGCTCGTGGAGCGGGTCGAGGGGCTCGTGATGGGAGATCCTCGGGAGGAGGAGACGTTCATCGGACCGGTCATCTCCGAAGCCGACGCCGAGCGCCTCGTCCGGTGGGTGAAGGAGGCGGAGGAGGGTGGCGGACGGATCCTTACGGGCGGTGGACGGGACGGGGTGATGGTCGAGCCCACGGTGGTGGAGGACCCGCCGAAGGACTGCTCCCTCCATGCAGAGGAGGCCTTCGGGCCCGTCCTGGGGGTGACCCGCTTCAGCGACTTCGACGAGGCCCTGGCCGAGGCCGACGATAGCCGCTACGGGCTTCAAGCCGGGATCTTCACCCACGACCTCCGAAAGGTCCGGAAGGCCTGGGAGACACTGGAGGTGGGAGCCGTGCTGGTCAACGAGGTCCCATCCTTCCGGGTGGACAACATGCCCTATGGAGGCGCCCGGGACAGCGGACTGGGCCGGGAGGGCGTGCGCTTCGCCATGGAGGACATGAGCGAGCTCCGCCTCCTGGTCATCCGGGACTCCGACTGACCGGAGCGCTGGCCCGGGTCACCCCCGATGCTTGCCCGCGCAGGCGCCTCCCGGCGAATTTTGCACCCTCGAGATACGTCGTAAGCTCCCGGGAGAAAGCCCATGATCCACCGTCGTCTGCCGTCGGCTCCTACCGCCACCCTGATCTTCGTCCTGGCCTTCGTCCAGGCCCCCACCCCCGACGCCCTGTGGGCCCAGCAGGCCCAGGACGAGCCTCCGGTCCCCCAGACCTTCGACTGGCACGAGGACGTGCCGCTCCCGGCGGAGACGGAGTGGGGCACGCCAGTGGACCAGGAGGCCACCCGGGACATCCGCTCCTGGACCACTCGGGAGGAGTTCATCTCCCCTCTGGTGGACTACATTCCCGACGTCCAGGGGGTGACCTCCCCGTCGGAGCACTTCGGTCACGCCATGGGAGGGCCCGGCGTCCTCCACCGTTTGGAGGAGCTCTACGGCTACTACGAGCGCCTGGCCGAGGACTCGGAGAGGGTGAATCTCATCACCCTCGACCGGACGTCCGAGGAAGGGAACGAGTTCAAGCTCCTCCAGATCGGAACCCCCGAAAACCTGGCGGAGCTGGACCGGGTGAAGGAGGGGATGAACGCCCTGGCCGACCCCAGGCGGACCTCGGAGGAGGAGGCCCGGGCCCTCATCGATGACCTGCCGGTCATCTACATGGTCTATACGGGGCTCCATTCGGCCGAGACGGCCCACCCGGTCATGGCCGTGGAGCTGGCGTACCGGCTCGCCGTGGCCGAGCACCCGAAGATTCGGGAGACCCTGGAGAACGTGGTGGTTTTCCTGGCCCCGGTGGCCGAGCCCGACGGGCTCAACCGGATGGTGGACTGGTACCGCCTCCACGGCCAGGAGGCCTATGACGATGCCGACGTGCCCCGCCCCCCCTGGTGGGGCGCCTACGCCGGCCACGACAACAACCGGAACGCCCTCCAGCTCTACCTGCAGCTCACCCGCCAGTGGCTGGACGTGTTCATGGAGTGGAAGCACCCCATCAGCCTGGACGTCCACGAGGCCGGGGGCGTGGTCTATCACTACTTCTCCACCGGGACGGGGCCGTACAACGAGTACATCGATCCGCTGATCATCAAGGAATGGCAGTGGATGGCCAACTTCGAGTCCAACGCCCTGGAGCGCTACGGGATGCCCGGGGTCTGGGTCCACGACTTCTATGACGGGTGGTGGCCCGGCTACCTCTTCTGGATCACGAACAACCGGAACGCCATCGGCCGCTTCACGGAGACGTGGGGCGGGATGTCGGGCCTGCCGAACACCCGGGTGCGCCGCGCTTCTCCGGGGCAGATCAGCAAGGAGTGGTTCCGTCCCAACCCGGGCTACGCCGAGAACTACTGGTCCTTCCGGAACCAGATCAACTACCAGCAGGCCGGCGTCCTCGAGTCTCTGCGGTGGGCTTCGGAGAACCGGCGGGCCGTCCTGGACCAGTTCTGGGTCAAGTCCAACAACAGCCTGGAGCGGGGCCGCAACGAGGCGCCCTTCGCCTACGTGATCCCCGAAGGCCAGGAGCGGAGCGCCGACGTTTCGTACATGCTCAACCTCCTCCGAAAGCACGGCCTGGAGCTCCACCAGGCCGAGGAGGCCCGCCAGGTGGGAGAGGTGGCCGTGGCGGCCGGGGACTACGTCCTCCGGCTCGACCAGCCGTACCGGGACTTCGCCCACATGCTCATGGACGTCCAGCACTATCCGGACGAGAGCGAGCAGGTCCAGTACATCCGGGGCGGCATGGCGTGGACCTTCCCCCTCATGCACAACGTGGAGGCGGTGGCGGTGGACGACGACGCCATCTTCGACCTCCCCGTCCGGGAGGTGGACGAGGTGCGCATCGCCGGGGAGATCCGGGCCGCCGGCAATCCCGACCTCTACGCGGTCCACCCGGAGGCGTCGGCCAAGAGCCTGAAGGCGGCCTACGCCCTCGAGGACGTTCCTTTCCAGGTGGCCCGGGAGCCCCTCCAGACCGACGAGGGGCCCCTTCCGGCCGGGGCCTGGCTCATCTCCTCTGGTGATATAGACCAAGGAAGGCTGACGGAGTGGGCCGGGGAGTTCGGGTTCACCGTCCACAGGGTGAGCCAGGCCGAGGCGGACGACGTGGAGGGGAGGGCCGTGGAGCTCCCGCGGGTCGCTCTTCTCCACACCTGGCGGGAAACCCGGGACTCGGGGGCCGTCCGGTACGCCCTGGACCACCTGGGCATCCCCTACGAGATGCTGGCCGAGACGGCTCTGTCCGACGGGAACCTCAGGGCCGAGTACGACGTGATCCTCTTCCCGGAGCAGGGCAGGCCCGCCACCGGCCAGCAGATCTTCCAGGGGATCGACGAGCGGCACAGCCCCATGGAGTACCGGGCCTCCGACGACTTCCCGAGCCTGGGGTTCCCCAACGAGACCGACGACATCGCAGGGGGAATGGGCTACGACGGCCTCCAGGCCCTGCGGGAGTTCATGGAGGCGGGAGGGACATTCATCACCCTGGGCTCGGCCACCACCCTCCCGGTGGACTTCTCCCTGACCCGCCACGTCAGCCGCTTCGAGCCCGAGGAACTCATCATTCCCGGGTCCATCGTGAAGGGCGAGGTGAGGGATCCCTCAGACCCCCTCACCTTCGGCTACGGCTCCGAGATTCCCCTCTGGCACAAGTTCGGGCCCTACATCCAGGCGCCGGGCGGATCGGCGGTCTCCACCCCCATCCACTATCCT
>SKSR01000091.1 GCA_007122885.1 Gemmatimonadota bacterium | reverse complement strand
CGCTCACTTCCCCTCCTCCCTCCTTCTTCATCATCACCCACCCTGCCCTTCTCTCAACTCCACGAACGTCAGGAGTGCGGCCGGAAGCACCTCCACGGCCGTGGACCATAGACGGGCGAGCACGGCGATGGCCACGGCCCCTCCCCCGCCGGCCACCGGCTCCAGGAATGCCACCAGGAACCCTTCCCGGACCCCGATCCCCGCCGGGGCGAAAAGGGCCAGGTAGCCCAAAAGGTATGAGGCCGCGAAGGCCGAGCCCACCACCACCAGACTCCCATCCACATCCACGCTTCGAACCAGGAGCCAGAACGCCACGGCGAAGAGGCCCCAGTTTGCCGTGTAGAGGGCGGCCCACCGGAGGCCGAACGTGCCGCCGGGTTTGGGCACTGTAGCCTCTCCTCCTCCGGCGCGTAGAAGCCACGCGCCCAGCCGCAGAAGTCCGTGGAAGATGGGCGGCACGCTCACAAGGGCGAAGAGGCCGGCAGCCACCCCCATGGCGGTCCAGACGAGGGGAGAGGTCCCGGGCCCCACCGAAGGGGAATGGCCCCACAGAACCCCGAGCCCCACCAGGGCGGCACCCACCAGGGTCAGGCCCTGTCCCACGATGCCGGCCGCCACGGCCGCGCTGGGTTTGAGCCCCGCCCGGCCGGCCAGATAGGCCAGACCGACCACCTGGAGGACCTTGCCCGGAACGTAGCGGCCCAAGTTGGCGGCGAAGTAGATGCGGCATGCGCGCCAGGCCCCTACCCGGCCGCCGCCCAGCTCATCCACGATCCTCCCCCAGAAAACCGCCGAAGCGAGATAGGCCGCCAGGAGCAGAGTCGATGACAGGAACAGCAGGAAGGGGTCCGGACTCCAACGCCCCGGATCCAGTTCCAGAACCTGATCGAAGGAGACTCCCACCGCCCGGAGGATGAACACGGTGACGACCACGGTGAGCAACGCCTGCACGGCCGAGCGGAGCCAACGCCGTCGCCACCAGGGCCGGGGTGTACCTCGAGGCGTGCCCTTCTCCTCCTCAGTGGGCCCGGAGCTCGTGCCGAGAGCCTCCGGCCCCATCTCCTCGGAGCCCCTCACCCCTCTACCGCCTCCCCTCCCTCGTCCTGTATCCGGCCGGTCCACCAGGTTCCCGCCACCGTTCCGAGGAGAACGAGGAGGGAAAGGAGCGAGACCCCCAGGCTTGCCTGCAGAAGGGGCGAGGAGTAACGGAGCTCCACGTCGGCGCTCCCCCCGGGAACCGGGATCGCCCGCAGCGTGTGGTTGGCGCGGAGCACCGGAGCGTCTTCCCCGTTCACCTCCGCCCGCCAGGCCGGAAACCAGTTTTCGGAAATCACCAGGAGTGCCGGGCCGTCGGTTTCCACCTCCAGACGGAGCCGGTTCGGGCGTCGCTCCACCCAATCCACTTGTCCGATCACCGGGCCCGTACCCTCCAGTTCCTCAGGCGGGGGTTCGGGAAGGACGGCCTGGGTCGCCGGGTCGAATTCGCCGCTCAGGATGTGTCCCAGGGCCCGGTCTTCCTCGGGGATCACCTCCACCTCCCCTACCAGCCAGGCCCGGGGGAGTGCTGGGAACTCATAGACCGCCGAGAAGAGTCGACCATCGGCAAGGCGAACCTCGCTTACCGGCTCCACACCTTCGAGCTCGCCGAACTGGGCCACCGGCCAGAGGATGTAGCGGACGTTGAGGAGCTGAAGGACGTTCGTGTTGAATCCTGCCAGATGCTCCGGGATCCCTCCGCCTTCCATGCCGATGAGCTCCCGGTACCGCCGAAGATCGTTGGGGTGGTGTCCCGCGGCCAGCTCCACCCCGAACATCCCCGGCCGCACGTCCTCGCCGCCCTGCGCCATGGAGAAGACCCGAAACGGGTCATCGTCGCTCCACCGACTCTCCAGGAACCGAAGGTTCTCGTCCGGAGCGGCGAACTCGCTGTAGTTCTGGATCTGGATAAAGGGTTCGTTTACGCGTCCCTGATCCACCGCGATCAGGATCGCCACGAGGGCCAGCCCTCCCCACGGGGGAAGGATGCGTCGGGAAAGAGCCCATCCCGTCCCCGCCAAGACCGCGGCGAGAAGGGCGGACACGAGGAAACCCTGTGTCATGAAGGGCCGAACATTCTGGAAGGCTTGCTCCTGCTGGGGCTCCATCGCTCCCCGAATCCACCGGGCCCACAGGTCCGGCAGGAGCCCTATGGCCACCAGAAGGAAAAGAACCCCGAGAGCACCCGTCGCCCCCCACAGGTAGCGCTGCAGCGCCCTGGACTCCGCTTCCGTTCCCGACGACAGGATCGAACGGGCACGCTCCACCCCCACCGCCAAGAGGGTGGCCACGGCGAACCCCGTCACGAAGATGATCATGGAGGGAGCACGGAAGAGGCGGATCCCGGGAACGACTTCGTAGAAGATCCGCCATACCGGAGTGTGGGTTCCCAGGGCGAAGAGGAGGGCGACTGCTCCCAAGCCGCTGAAGAACCACCGAAGGCCGGCCAAGGGGCCGCCCAGGAAGCCGATTCCGGCCAGGAGCAGGGCCACCAGACCCAGGTATTCGTGGTTGAGCTTGAACGCGTTCCGCCCCCAGTAGGTGTCCGTGGTCCAGCCCGAACTGCCCGCGTTGTTTCCCACGAACTCGGGTACGGCCAGGGAGACCAGCTCCTCCGGGTGCAGGGACCAGGAGCTCGACCACTCGATGCCCTCGGCGCCGGCCACCTCTTCGGTGTGCACCGCCCGGCGCGAATCCTCCGTCACGTAGGCCACGGCGGGAATGAGCTGGACCCCTGATACGCCGGCCCCGATGAAAGCGAAAAGGAGAAAAAGTCCGAATCTCCGGAGGGGCTCCGGCCACACCCAGCGCCCCTCCGGCCCCTGGGCCATCTGTACGGTCCGAAAAACGGCGTAGGCCCCCACGGCCCCGAAGAGGAAGTAGGCCATCTGAAAGTGGGTGGTGAGGATGACCAGCGCGATCGTTCCACTCATCCCGGCGAGGGCCGGAAAGCTACGCCGGACCAGGGCCACCTCCGTGGCCCAAAAGAGGAGGGGAGTCAGAGCCGTTACGAAGAGCTTTCCGTCGTGGCCGGGATAGACAAGCGTCACCATGTACGGAGCCGTGAGGAAGGCCACGCCCGAAAGGAAGGCGGCCGCACGGGAGAGCCCCAGGCACCGGACCCAACCGAACATGAAAAACCCGGCCAGGAAGATGTGGATCACCAGCTTCCACCCCAGGGCCCGGTAGGTATCCATGATCAGGAGAAGGAAGACGGAGATGGGGTGGAGGGAGTCTCCCCCGGCCAGGGACTCCAGGAAGGGAGTGCCCCCGAAGAGGATCGGGTTCCAGAGGGGAAAGGTCCCCATCTCCCGTAGGGCATCGGCGTAGAAGGCCCTGGCCATGTAACCCAGGGCCAGGGTGTCCGACCCGAAGAGCATCTCTCCCGAGGCGACGAACTCCCGGAAGAGGATCAGGGTCAACGCTCCGTAGGCCAGCGGAAGGATCCAGAGTGGTAGCCCGGTGGACGAGGTTTCCCCTCGGCTCCGGGCCGTGCGCCCCTCCCCGTCCCTGTCACGCAGGTTCCTTCCCGGTCGCTGCTCCCGGCGCCTCTTCTTCGCCACCCCTCGCCCCTTACGACCCGACATTCCGCCCTCTCCTCTCTTCACCGACGGAGGTGGAGCCGGACGGAGAACCCAGGGCGTCCCGGCGGCGGGATGGGGCGCTGCGCTCCACCACCTCCCGGTAGATTTCCATGTGTCGGTCCACCAAGCGATCGTTGCTCCACCTCTCCTCCACGAGCTCACGGGCTCGCCTCCCCTTCCCTTCCAGGTCGGGAGCCCGAAGGAGCCTCGCCACCGTCCCGGCCAGTTCGTCCGGATCCCCTGGTGAGAAGAGGGCTCCCGTCTCCTCCCCCACGATCTCCGGGAGGCCGCCCACTCGGGAAGCGGCTACCGGCAGCTCGCACGCCATCGCCTCCAGGGCGGCTACCGACGTGGCTTCCATGAGCGAGGGAATCACGGCCAGCCGGGCCGAGGAGAGGAGCCCGGGCATCTCCTCGTGGGGCACGCTTCCCAGGAAACGCAAGGTTTCGGAAACCCCGAGCTCCCGGGCCAGAGCCTCCAGGCGACCCCGTTCGGGCCCGTCACCGATGACCAGGACCTCGATTCCGGGAAAAGCCCGGACCAATTCGGGCAGCCCCCTGACCAGGTACTCCACCCCGTTCTTCTGCACCAGCCTCCGCGGAACCACGAGCCGGGGCCCGTCCCCCGGGGGCAGGCTCGGAATGGTGCGCCGGAACACCCGGGTGTCCACACCGTTGGGAAGGGCCTCCACTTCCCTTCCGCTGGATAGTTCCTGAGCCACCTGGGCGATCTCCTGGCTGGCCGCCAGGACCTGGTCGGGAGACCGGACGAGCCGAGCGAGGACGGGCCGCCACCGCCGGAGGCCGGCCCGAGTCAGGAAATGAGACGTGTGGAGGGTGGCCACCAGAGGGATCCGGTGGACCCATCGCGACAGGGCACCGGGGACGATGGAAGGGAACGCCTGGGCGTGCACCACGTCGGCCCGGCGGGCGGCGGCCAGGGTGGCGGGAGTCGATGCGGCGGTGAACAATCCCCAACCCACCGGAGAGCGCGACGGGAACCAGGTTCTCCGAACCGCCACCCCGTCCCGCTCCTCCCGGGATGGCACGCCCGGGAGGGAGCGGGAGGTCACTACCTCGACCCGGCAGCCGCGTTCCGCGAGGCCCCGGGCCAGGTACCCCACATGGCTCTCCAGACCTCCCCGTTCCGGAGGGAAGTAGATGCAGTGGAGGAGGACCCTCATGACCCGCCGCTCGATTCCGTTCGGGTGCCTCTTCGTTCCGGGCTGTTACTTCCCGGCTCGGCGTCGCTGCTGCTCCGTTCCATCCCGGCGCCACCCACTCCCTCGCCGGGTGCGTTCGATTCCTCCGGTGTACCGGCGGGTGTCCGGAGCCAGTCCCGGACGATGGCAGCGATCCGCTCCCCGGCCCGTCCGTCCCCGTAGGGGTTCGTCCGTTCCTCCGCCCCCGCTTCTGCGCTCTGCCGCCGGGACAGAGTCCGGCGGCAAGCTTCCAGGATCCGGTCCGGATCCGTCCCGACCAACTCGGCCACTCCGGCCCGAATGCCCTCCGGCCGTTCGGTCACCTCGCGCAGGACGAGCACCGGAACTCCGAAGGTGGGCGCCTCCTCTTGAATCCCTCCCGAGTCGGTGAGGATCACGGCCGCGCCTTCCATGGCCCGAATCAGGTCATGGTAGGAAAGGGGTTCGGTCAGGGTGACTCCGGGGCACTGCTCCAGGATGCCGTACGCCGTGTCCCGCACCCGGGGGTTCGGATGAACGGGGAAGAGGATCCGGATTCCCTCCGTGTCCGCCAGCTCCGCCAGGGAGCGGAACACGGCTTCCAGGGGAGGACCGAAGGACTCCCTCCTGTGTGCGGTGACCAGGACGAAGGGATCCGGGCTCTCGAGGAGCGAGCGGACGCGGGGGTCCCGGGCCCTCCCGGTGGAACGGGAGATCTTCAGGAGCGCATCGACGACCGTGTTCCCCGTGACCCAGATCCGGTGGGAAGGGACGCCCTCAGCCAGGAGGTTGGTACGGGCGCCGTCGGTGGGCGCGAAGTGGAGGTCCGCGGTCTGGGCGGTGAGGCGCCGGAAGAGCTCTTCGGGAAAGGGGGATCGACGCTCGCCGCTCCGAAGCCCAGCCTCCACGTGGCCCACGGCGGCGTTTTCGAAGAACGAGGCGAGAGCCGAGAAGAAGACCGTGGCCGTGTCTCCCTGGACCAATACCAGATCCGGGTCCCACTCCCCCAATACTCGCGCCACGCCCCTCAGACACCCGTCGGCCACGTCGTACAGGGTTTGCCCTTCCTTCATGATCCCCAGCTCCCAATGGGGCGAGAGGTCGAAGACCTCCAAGGTTTGATCCACCAACTCGGCGTGCTGTCCCGTCAGAAGGACTCGAACGTCCAAGTCCTCGTCGCCGGGCCTGCGGAGAGCCTCCACCACGGGAGCCATCTTGATGGCTTCTGGCCGGGTACCCACCAGAACGAGGACCCGATGCGGACCCTGGCGGCGCTTCCCGCTTCCCTGCCCCTCCGTGTCCCTCTTACCCTTCATTCGATCCGCCTCTTGAGGTCCTCCACCTCCTCCCTGAGTTGAGCCACCATCTCGGCTACCAGGCCGAAGCCGAGCAGGACGAAGCCTACGGTCTCCAAGAGGAGCACCAGATCGAGCAACGGGCGGAATCCCCAACCGTGGATGAAGCGGAGGTACAGCGCCGCAAAACCCACTGCCAGTCCGGCGAAGATCAGCAGAAGCCCCGTGGCCCCGAAGAGGAGCAGAGGTTTCCTGGAGAACAGAAGGAGGAACCAGACGGTGACCAGGTCCATAACGCCCACGACCACCCGAAGGACCCCCGAGTACTTGGACCGCCCGGCCCGTCGAGGGAGAAGGGGGACGTCGATTTCGGTCACCGAGTACCCGCGTGCGTGGGCCAGAACCACGAAGAAACGGTGCCAGTCGTGCCGGAGCCGAAGCTCGTCCAGCACGGACCGACGGAAGGCCTTGATGGAGTTCAGATCCGAGACGGGAACCCGAAAGACGAGGCGGCTGAGCCGGTTGTATACGGAGGAGACGAGCCGCTTCCCGTACCGGCCCACCTTGCGGCCGCAGACCACGTCCCACCCTTCCTGGATCTGGGCCAAGAAGCGCGGAATCTCGTCGGGCCGGTGCTGCAGGTCTGCATCGAAGATCAGGAGGACGTCCCGGTCCGTGGCCCGGGCTGCCGTGACGATGGCCTCGGTCTTACCGAGATTCGTACGGTGGCGCAGGACCCGGAGCGCAGTCCACCCTGCGGCGGCCTCCTCGGCCAAGGCTCCGGTACCGTCCCCGGACCCGTCGTCCACCAGGAGAACCTCACCATGGAGGTCGTACCTCTCGAAGGCCGCACGGAGCTCATCCACGAGCGCATGGACCACAGGGGCCTCATCGAACGCCGGAACCACAACGGCGAAGTTCCTCCGGGTCTCCTCGGAGAGCATTCCGGAGGCGTCCCGGGCTCGCGCAAGAAAGGAGTCGTCGCCGACCGTTTCCGTGGCGGGGGAAGCCATCTCCCCTCTCACACCCGCTTCCGCATCCGGGCAGGGAGAATTCCCAGCTGGTCCCGGTACTTCGCCACCGTCCGTCGGGCGATCTCCACCCCCTCGGACTTCAGGAGGTCCACCAGGGCTTGGTCCGTCAGGGGCTTTTTCGCGTCCTCTTCCTGGACCAGCGTCTCGATCTTCGCCTTCACTCCCCGGGCTGAGATTCCCTCCCCCGTGGATGTGGAGAGCCCGCTGGAGAAGAAGTACTTGAGCGAGAAGACTCCCCGGGGCGTTTCCACATACTTTTCGTTGGTGACCCGGGAGACGGTGGACTCATGCATCTCGATGTGCTCGGCCACCTCACGGAGAGTGAGGGGACGGAGGTGCTGCACGCCCTTCTCGAAAAAGTCCCGCTGTCGATCCACGATGAAATTCATCACCTTCAGCATGGTCTGGCGCCGCTGCTCGATGGCCTGGATCATCCAGTTGGCCGAGCTGAGCTTGCTCGATATGAAGTCCTTGTTCTCCCCCTTGAACTTGTTCTTGTCCCGGGCCACCTCCCGGTACGCACGGGAAAGCCGGAGTCTCGGCAGGTTCGTGTCGTTGAGGAAGACCATGTATTCCCCGTCCACCTTCT
>SKSR01000022.1 GCA_007122885.1 Gemmatimonadota bacterium | reverse complement strand
CCCGCTACTATTTCGACCGACCGGCTACCGAACTTTCCCTGGAGGAGGCCGCTCTCCTGGCCGGAGTGATCCGAACGCCGGTCCGCTACGATCCCCGCTCCCACCCGGAAAGGGCTCGGGGGCGGAGGGACCTGGTCCTTCACCTGATGGAGGAGCAGGACCGGATCGGCCCGGAGGAAGGAGTCGAGGCCCGGGACGCGCCGGTGGCCGTCACACCTCAGGCCCCCTCCACCGCTGCCGGAGCGCCGGCACCGTTTTTCGTGGACGCCGTCCGCCGGGTCCTCGAGGAGGAGTTCGGTGAAGCCCTATACCGGACCCCCCTTCGGATCCACACGACCCTGGATCCAGAGGCCCAGCGGGCTGCCGAGGAGGAGCTCGTCCGGCAGCTCGACGCCGTGGAGGCCGGCGTCCACGGCCCGGTGCCCCCCACCCCCGACGGGCAGACAGGCCGGGTCCAGGGAGCCGTGGTTCTCCTGGATCCGGTGGAAGGCCACGTCCTGGCCCTGGTGGGCGGCCGCGACTTCGGCGAGTCCCGCTACAATCGGGCTCTCCTGGCCCGCCGGCCCACGGGCAGCGCGTTCAAGCCCTTCGTCCTCGCGGCAGGTCTGACCGAGGGATTCGTCCCGAGCCAGCCCATCGCGGACCGACCGTTCTCCCTCACGGCGGGGGACGGCTCTACCTGGACTCCCCGAAACCACGATGGGGAATACGTGGGCCCCGTGACCATGCGCCGGGCCCTGGTGGAGTCCCGGAACGTTCCCATCGTCCGCCTGGCATTGGCCGTGGGCCCGGAGCGGGTGGCGCGGGCCGGGGAGCAGGCAGGCCTCCCGGGACCGATTCCCCCGGTCCCGGCCGCGGCCTTGGGCACCCACTCCGCCTCCCCTCTTGAGTTGGCCCGGGCCTACGCCGGTTTGGCCCAGGGGGGGCGCCATCCCGTTCCCCGAATCGTCGTCCGAGTGGAGGACGCGGAAGGGGGGATCGTCCAACAGACCGGCCCACGGCGACAAGGGGGCTTGGATCCGCGCGTGACATACATCCTCACGGACATGCTCTCCGACGCCGTGGACCAGGGAACCGGCCGCGGGGTCCGGGCCGTGGGCCACACGGGTCCGGCCGCCGGGAAGACGGGCACGACCCAGGAGGGCCACGACGCCTGGTTCGCCGGCTACACCGAGTCCACCGTGGGCGTGATCTGGATCGGCCACGATCAGCCCCGCCGGATGGCTGCCGGGGCCACGGGAGGGGGAGTGGCCGCCCCGCTCTGGGGCCGAATCATGGCACGCGTGGACGGAGGGCGCTGGGAGGAAACCCGGAGTGAGGCCCCCTCGCCCTGGACGTTCCCCGACGGGATCGTGGTGCGGGAGGTGGATCCGGAGAGCGGTCGGGTCGTGGACGCAGGGTGTCCTTCCCCCGAAGGGGGGGGCGTCCGGGAGCTCTTCCTGGAAGAGTTCGTTCCCGCCGGGACGTGTCCCTCCGGGCCGGGGGTGGTGGACCGGGTGGCGGGGTTCGTCCGGGGTCTTTTCGGTTCGTCCGAGGAGGAGGAGCGAGCCGGAGGGGACTCAGGGCCGGAGGGAGGGGACGGCACCCGTGAGGACCCGGAGCTCCTGGACGCCGGGGGAGCGGCGGCGGAGCTGTTGGGGGCGCCTCGGGTTCCCCTGGCGCCTCGGAGCGAGGAGGAGTGAGTCGGCTATTTCGCCGGCGCGGGACGCGAAGTGTCCCTTCCCCTTTACAGACGGCCCCTTCCGTGAAAGCTTAGGACTTCAACCACAACCTGGAATCGGGGTGTTCCGGACCTGGGGCAGGTCCAAACCGGTGCACCCGGTACCGCCAGTGCGGTGGCCCCTCCGTGACCTTCATCCCGGAAACCATGGCCCACGCAATGCGTTCCTTTGTATCCGCTCCCCTCGCAGCACTCGCCTGCACTGCCCTCCTTCCCCTCATCCCGCTCACCGGTCCATCGTCGGGGCTCGCTTCGGGGACCGGCCCCTCTCCCGGCGAGCTGTCCGCCCAGGAACATCCGGACTCCCGAACCATGACGCTCAGGGCCACCCGAGCGGAGGGACCAATCACCATCGATGGACGGATGACCGAGCCCGACTGGGAGCGGGCCGAGGTTGCCCGGGACTTCATCCAGGACGAACCCGACGAGGGTGAGTTGACGATGAAGCAGACTGAGGTCCGGATCCTCTACGACGACGAGAATGTCTATGTGGGGGCCCGCCTCTACGACGACCCGGACCAGGTGTACCGGCAGCTCACCCGCCGGAACGTGACGGGCCGAGCCGCCGGCTACCTGGAGTTCTCCTTCGACCCCAATTTCGACCGGACCACCGGCTACCAGTTCCGGGTGACGGCGGCCGGAGTCCAGCAGGACCGCTACCGCTACGACGACACTCGGTCGGACACGTCCTGGGACGCGGTCTGGGAGTCGGCCGTCCATCACGACGAGGAGGGGTGGATGGTGGAGGCGCGGATCCCCCTCTCCCAGCTCCGCTACGACCCCTCCCCCGAGCCCCAGACGTGGGGGCTGAACCTGGCCCGACGCCGGATCGCCGACAACGAGCGGTCCGAGTGGGCCTGGACCCCCCCGGGGGTGTCGGGGGGAGTCAGCCGCTTCGGCCGGCTGGAAGGAGTGTTGCTGGAGGAGGCTCCCCGGACCCTGGAACTCATCCCCTACGCCATGGGCGGACTCGAGGTCCGGGACGCGGACCCCGGCGACCCATTCTTCACGGGACGGGACAATCGCCAGAGCGTGGGCGCGGACGTCCGCTACGGACTGGGCTCCACGTTCGTTCTCGACGCCGCAATCAACCCCGACTTCGGCCAGGTCCAGGTGGACCCCCGTGTGGTGAACCTGTCGGCCTTCCCCACCTTCTTCCCGGAGCAGCGTCCCTTCTTCACCCGGGACGACCGGATCTTCGACTTCAGCCTCTCGGGGCCCCGGAACACCCTCTTCCACTCCCGGCGGATCGGCCGTTCCCCGCAGGCGAGCTCCATGTCCGGCGCCGACTTCACCACGGCCCCCGGGGAGACCACGATCCTGGGGGCGGGCAAGCTCACCGGCCGGACGCAGGGCGGACTGAGTGTGGGCGCCCTGGCCGCGGTCACGGACCGGGAGACGGGCCGGGCCTACTTCGCCGAGGAGGACCGATTCGAGCGCTTTACCGCCGAGCCCGGTAGCCGCTACGGAGCCCTGAGGCTCCAGCAGGACCTCCGGGACGCCGAATCCCGGATCGGGGGCCTGGTGACCCTGACGGACCGGGACCTACCAGGGGACGGAATTCTTGACCACCTCCCCTCCACCGCCGTCTCCGGCGGAGTGGACTTCGAGCACACATGGTCCGACCGGGACTGGTCACTCTGGGGCTTCGCGGCCGGAAGCCATGTTCAGGGAAGCCGGGAGGCCATCGAGGCGATTCAACGGTCCCCCAACCACTACTACCAACGGCCCGACCAGGACTACCTGGAGCTGGACGACACCCGAACCTCCCTCACGGGGGCCGAGTGGCGCCTCCAGCTCGACAAGCAGGGCGGACGCCATTGGACAGGAGCGATCTGGGCCGCCCAGCGGACGCCGGGCTTCGAGGTGAACGACCTGGGCTTTTCCACCGCCACCGAACGACTGGACGCCGGTGCCCGGATCCAGTACCGGGAGCCCACCCCCGGGGACATCCTCCGGAACTACCGCTTCAGCCTCTCCACCTTCCACAACTGGCGCCACTCGGTTCTGGAGGACGGGTTCTTGTCATCGTCGGCGTGGGGCGAAGCCCACAAGGCCGGGAACGTGAACGCCAGCGCCAACTTCACCTTCCTGAACTGGTGGAGCGCCGGCATCGACTTCGGCTACTCCCCGGAAGTCCTGAGCGACGGCCTCACCCGGGGCGGCCCCCTGATGGTGGACCCGGCCACTCGCTCCTTGGGGCTCAGCTTCAGCACCGACCGGCGGGACGCCATCGCCCTGAACGCTTCTGTGGACTACGTAGACGGCATGAGGGGAGGACAGGGGTTTTCGGCGGACCTGAGCGTCGACACCCGGCCCTCCGACCGGGTGGCCGTGAGCCTCGGCCCCACCTACGAGCGGAGCACCGATCCCACCCAGTACGTCCAAACCCTGTCGGACGACTCCTTCGAGCCCACCTACGGCGATCGATACATCTTCGGAGACTTGCGCCGGGAAGAACTGGGGATCGAGGCCCAGGTGGACGTGATCTTCACGCCCGATCTCAGCCTGGAGATCTTCGCCCAACCCCTCATTTCGGCCGGCAACTTCCGGGACTACAAGCAGCTCGCGGCGGCCTCCACCTTCGACTTCGTCCGGTTTCCGAACGGAGAGCCCGTAGCCCAGGGAGGACCCCCCCGGTGCGAGGGGGGACAGCTCTGTCGGGACGGGAGCACGGTCTTCCTGGACTACTCGGGCGACGGATCCGTGGACGCCATCTTCCCCGAGCAGAACTTCAACGTCCGGTCCCTACGGGGGAACGCGGTTCTGCGCTGGGAGTTCCGGCCCGGGTCCCGCCTCTTCCTGGTCTGGCAGCAGGAGCGCTCGACCCGGGACCGCCTGGGAACCTTCGACGTCTCCCGGGACATGGACGACCTCCTCGGAGCCTCGGGGGAGCACGTCTTCATGGTGAAGGTGGATTACTGGCTCGACCTGTAGGAGCCTCACCCAGCGATGGGGCCTTGGACGGGTCGCCCCTATGATCCGGCGGATCGCCCTATGACCCCCAGGACCGCCCGATGCCGCCGGAGCGCCCTATGACCCGGCGGGTCTCCGCCCGACGACCCTGTAGGTGCGCGGCCCCGTGCGGAGCCGGGGGTCGGCTCAGGGACAGGTGGCCTGGAAGGTGCCTTCCTGGTCCTCCGGGTCCTCCTCGACCACATTCCGGAAGAGGGCCGTGGCCTCCACCTCTTCCTCCCCGACGTTCAGGAACTCGCCGGTGACTTGGTCACCCACCCGAGCCCGCGTGGCCTGATAGCTCACCTCGGGACTGCTCGGATCCCCCCGGACGAAGCTCACATTGTCCTGGGGCCCGTCCGGGCCGGCATCATCCCCATCTCCCCCGGGAATCGTGCGGAGAGCGCTCACCGTGAGGTCCCGGTCCGGATCACCCCCGGTGAGGGAAAAGGTCACGTCCGGGTTCTCGGTTTCGTCGGTCCCGAACGCACAGGTGAAGACGTAGAAGTCGAAGGTCTCTCCGGCCACCGACAAGGTTCCCGCCCCGGTCCCCTCGGGCCCGGATACACCGTTGTCGTCGCAAGCGGCCACACCAAAGGCCAGGACCGCACAGAGAGCCAGAGATCCGTATCCGCTGGAGCGCATCTTTCATCCTCGATAGCTTTAGGGCTCGCCCCGCCCGGCCGCCGATCGGCCGGGGACTCACCACGTTCCCTTCCCACCGAGCCCCAGGAGCTTCTTCATGGGACGAATCGCCCATAACACCCCCGAGTACTCCGTTCCGATTCAAGGCTTCGCCCACGTGGTGGAAGCGCCGTCACCGGGCCGGCTCCTCTTCGTTTCCGGCCTTACGGCCCGGGACCCGGAGGGCCGCATCGTAGGTGTGGACGACATCGAGCTCCAGACCCGGCAGGTGCTGACCAACCTCTCCAACGCCCTTCAGGCCGCCGGCGCCTCGTTGGACGATCTCACGCAGATCCGAACCTACGTACGCCGGATCCAGGACTGGCCCACCATCGAAGGGGTGTGGCGGGAGTTCCTGAGCGAGCCGTGGCCCGCCTCCACGTTGGTGGAGATCTCCCGCCTCTCCGACGAACGCCAGCTCATCGAAACGGACGCCATCGCCGTGGCCCCCGCCTGACCCGGCAGGTCCACGGTAGGCCCTGGTCCCCCGTCACACCTCGGCCGCAGGACCAGCCCCTCCCCCTTCCGGGCATCTCGACATCGGCCCCGTAAACCAAACTCCGGCCGAAGTTCGAAAGGAATCCGAACCCCGGGAACGGGGCCTACCGGATCTCGAAGGGGACGGTTCGGCCCATGATGCCATCTCCCACCCGCCCGGTCCGGGACCTTTCTCCCCAAGCCTCCGGTCGGAGCCCGACGGCGGGCAGGAGGTCGATGACGGCTCCAAGCAGGGCTCTCCTGCACCCCCAACGAACCGTCGCGGGCGCGTTGACCCGGACCCGAAGGGTGGGAGCGTAACACCCGTTGGCCCGCAGGTTGCACCACTCTTCGTACGCGCCCGAAGCACTCGTCGAACCGGCGAAGGGATGGAGGATGGAGAGCCGGGGAAGCGTGCCGCCCGGGCAGGCAGCACCGCCGAGCGTCCACCGTCCGCACCCGCTGGAGGAACGCCATGCCGAGCCAACGCAGTACAACCCGTTCGAGGGCCGTGCTCACCATCCCGATGGTCATATTGGTGGTGGGAGCCCTGGGGGTGATCCTCCTGGGCCAGACGCCGCCCTCCGACCCGGGAGAAGGGCAGGAGGCCCGTGGGGAAAGCAGCTACACCCCGGTGGTCATCGACAGCAGAAACTTCCAGGAAGCGGTGGAACGCATGAGCGCGGAGAAGGATGCGATCATGGACGCCCACAGTGAGTTCTTGGAGGGCCGCTACGACCTTTCCGACCGACCGAAGTCGGATGCCACCATGAGCGGTGGCAAGCCCGTTCAGGAGGGCGTCCGGGTTCAGCTTCCCGACGGCGTGGGTTCGTGGGAGGAGCTGGGGGCCATGTCCGCCGACGAGATCCGGGAGCAAGGACTCTTCCCCGAAGGCTTCCTCCCCCTTCCCCATCCGAACCACGCCGAGGGAGGGATGCTTTTCCCGGAACAACACATCGATGAGATCCTGGAGCAGGAGGGACGGGACCTCACCCGCTTCGATCTCGACTTCGACCTTCCGGAGCACTTCATTCCGGACTTCCCGCCCCCGATCTTCCTGACGACGCGCCCCGATCTGGGAGACGTCTCCCAGGGAGAGGTGGTCACGATCAGGAACTTCCACGATCTCTTCGAAGGAATCCTGAATCCGAAGCAACTCGAGGGCCTTCGGCTCCTGGTGACTCCCTTCCCGCAGCAGCAGTTCAACGCCACGCATGACCGACGCTCTCTTGAGCCCCACCAAGGGGTCACGTGCTTCGACTGTCACACGAACGGGCACACGAACGCCTCCACCCACCTGGCCGGTGACGCCCGACCCCAAGAGTTCCGCCGGAGGATCGACACGCCCACGCTCCGGGGGATGAACATCCAACGTATCTTCGGGTCCCAGCGGGCCATGAAGAGCGTGGAGGATTTCACCGAGTTCGAGCAGCGTGCCGCCTATTTCGACGGGGATATCGTCCAGGCCACCAAGAAGGGCGTGAACCCCCTGGAGCGGGGAAGCCAAGTCCACTTCATGGGTGAGTTCCAAAACATTCTGGGCTTCCCCCCCGCTCCCAAGCTCGATCCCATGGGCTACCTCCGACCCGAGGAGGCCACCGAACAGGAGCTCCGGGGCGAAGAGCTCTTCCACGGGAAGGCCGAGTGCGCCACCTGCCACCCGCCGCCCCACTTCACGGACAACGAAATGCACGACCTTCAGGTCTACCGTTTCCACGAGGCGGTGGACGTCCGGGGGCGGATGGCGGCCCAGGAAGGACTCACCAAGACCTTCCCCCTCCGGGGGATCCGGGACTCTCCACCGTACTTCCACGACGGAAGGCTCCTGACCCTGGCCGACACCGTGGAGTTCTTCAACCTCATCCTGGAACTGGAGCTCAACGAGCAGGAGAAGGACGACTTGGTGGCGTATCTCCTCACCCTCTGACGGAGCTGTTGGCGATCCGTCCGACCGCCCGGGAACGGACGGT
>SKSR01000194.1 GCA_007122885.1 Gemmatimonadota bacterium | reverse complement strand
GAGTAGGGGGCTCTTCGTTGGTGGGGAGATTCGTCCGGTGAACCCCGTGTTCGCTTCGGAGTACCTGACGAGGCGGGCCGGTACCGACCGTGGATGCGGCTGGACCAGCAGGGGCCCGCGAGTTGTCCACTGGCGGTTACGCGAGGCGACGAGCATGGCTGCGGACGGGATGGACCAGAACGGCTTGGTGGAGGTCCAGGTCCAGAGCCTGGGGCTGGATCGAGCATCGAACACCCCCGTGGTCATCCTCCAGGAGACGGCGGGGGAGCGGGTTCTACCCATCTGGATCGGCCCGGGTGAGGCCAGCGCCATCGCCATGCAGCTCGCCGAGATGAAGTTCTCCCGCCCATTGACCCACGACCTGCTCATCTCGGTCCTTTCCGGACTGGGGGGCACTATGAGCCGCGTGGTCATCACCCGTGTGGCGGACAACACCTACTACGCCGAGCTCGTCATCGAACGGGGCGGGGAACTCTTCCGAGTGGATGCCCGTCCGTCCGATTCCATCGCGGTGGCTCTCCGCTCCGAAGCCCGTATCTTCGCCCATGAAGGGCTTTTGGAACGAGCGTCCATCGAGATCACCGAGGGCGAGGACCCGGAGGACTTCCAGGTGGAAGGGCAGGGCGGGGAGGTGGATCCGGAGGAGGATGATGCATCGCTCATGAGCCCGGAGGAGCTCGAGGAGTACCTTCGGAAGCTCAACCCCGAAGACTTCGGCCGATTCTCTCCCTGAAGTGAGGGCGCCCGTGCAGTCGTTTTCCAGGAGGTTCGCAGCGTCGCAGTGCGTGCGGTATCGGTGGTGGGCAATCGTCCCGCTCCTTCTCGCCACCATCCTCGCGGTCGCCCTCCCCCATGGGGCCGTGGCTCAAGAGGAGCCCCCCCCCGAGCTGGCGGGACGGGTCCTCCTGGGGGACCGGCCCGTGGATACCGCCACCGTGGTGCTCCACCGGGTCACCGCCGACGAGGCAGGGCCGGTGGATTCGGTCCGGGTGGACGAGGAGGGCTCGTTCCGGTTCGCCCTTCCCGGCCTTCCCGGGGCCAACGACGCCAGGAACATTTATTTCGCATCGGTGCGCAGGTACGGCGTCCTCTACTTCGGCTCGCCCATCGCTCGCCCGGCCCAGCTCGACTCCATCTACACGGTCCAGACCTACGAGCCCCGGGAGGTCAGGGAGGATGGAGAGGAGCTGCCGATCGCCATCCGGAACCTCTTCCTGACCCGCACCCAGGAGGGGTGGAGCGTCACGGACCTCTTCGAGGTCCGCAACGAATCCGAGTGGACGTATGTGGGAGCGGACGATGGGCCGGTGTGGCGGTACCCGCTTCCCCCGGAAGCTACGAACTTCCAGGTGGGTCAGGGGGACCTCCCCTCCGACGCCGTGGAGTTCGCGGACGGGATGGTCACGGTGTCGGCGCCCATTCCTCCCGGAGAGCGGCTCTACATCTTCACCTACACCTTTCCGGACCTGAACTTCGAGTTGCCCATGCCGGGCACCACCGAAGTGATACAGATGCTCATCTCCGAGCCGGCTCCGGACCTCCGGGTGGAGGGGCTCGAACGGGACCGACCCGTGGAGATGGAGCCCGGCGTCCAGTATCGGCGGTTCGCGGGAGAGAACCTGGCCGATCTTTCGGTGAGCATCGCGGAGGAGGAGGAGGGGACAGGAATCCCGATCCGGGAGATGGCGGTCCTTCTGGCGCTTCTCCTGACGGGGGCGGCGATCTGGGCGGTTCGGCGGCGTCAGGAGGAAGAAGCGCCGGTGGAGGCGCCGGTGGAGATCACGGATCGGGAAGAGCTCCTCATGGCCATCGCGGCCCTCGACGAGGAATTCGAGGCGAAGGAGGGGCCGTCCGAAGAGGAGGAGGCTCACTACCGGGAGCGTCGCCGGGAGCTCATGGAGCGTCTCCGCCAGACCGAGTGAAGGGGCTCGGGGGCCGCGGGGCAACCATCGAGGCTGATCCGTGTCCATCGTGACGGGCCGTGCGGTCCTCCTGCGCATCCACCCGTACGGCGAGACGAGCCGTATCCTCCGCTTCCTCACCGAAGGTCGCGGAGTCGTGGGCGTCATGGCCCGGGGGGTGGGCCAGCGGACGTCTCGGGGAGAGGGTGGATTGGAGACCTTCGCGGACGGCACGTTGACCCTCCACGTGAAGGAGTCCCGGGAGCTCCAGACCCTCCGGGACTTCTCGCCACGGGTGAGCCGGCCGGAGTTGGGCCGGAATCTGCTCCGCCTCAGCGGGGCGTCGCTCTTGGCCGAAATGATCCTCGTTCATGTGGGGGAAGAGGGGAATCCCGATCTCTTCCGCACCTTCGTTGAATCCCTGGACAGCGTAGCAGCGGCCCAGCCGGGCCGGCTTCCCGGGGCGATCCTCTCCGGGGGATGGCGGATCATGGCGTCCCTGGGCTTCCATCCGGAGCTATCCCGATGCGTCGAGTGTGGCCAGGCCTTTTCGGAGGAGGACGTGGGTCGCTTCGACTTTTCCGCCGGCGGGATTCGCTGCGCCGCGTGCGTCCAGGACGGGAAGGGTCCCCGGGTGGGGCCGGGGGCCCGGGAGGAGCTTCGGGGACTGATTCGCGGAGAGCCCCCCACGGCGCTTCGGGGCGGACGGGCCCACCTCTCTCTTTTCGCCAACTTCGTCTACGCCCACCTGGCCGTGGATCGGCCTCTCCGGACCCTTCCCTTCCTCCAAGCCCATATGGGACATGACGACGCGTAGCGCCGTTGTGGGCACTGCAGGGCACATCGACCATGGGAAGTCCGCCCTGGTCCGGGCCCTGACCGGTGTTGACCCGGACCGGTTGGCGGAGGAGAAGGAGCGGGGAATCACCGTGGACCTGGGTTTCGCCGAGCTCGAGGCTCCGGGCGGAACCCGGCTCGGCATCGTGGACGTGCCCGGGCACGAAGGGTTCGTCAGGAACATGGTGGCCGGCGCGTGGGGCATGGATGTGGTCCTGCTGGTGGTGGCGGCCGACGAAGGGGTCATGCCCCAGACCCGGGAACACCTGGCCATCGTCCAGCTTTTGGGCGTACGTCGGGCGGTGGGGGTGGTGACCAAGGTGGATCGGGCCGACCCCACCCTGACGGCGGTGGCCAGGGAGGAGCTGGAGGTCCTACTGGAGGAGTGGGGTTACGGCGAGGCGCCGGTGGTGGAGACCTCCGTGAAGGACGGGACGGGGCTGGACGAGCTTCCGAGGCTCCTGGAGTCCCAGCTCGAGGGGGAGTCGGCTCCCCGAACCGACGATCTTCTTCGGCTGCCCGTGGACCGGGCGTTCACGGTCCATGGCACGGGCACCGTCGTAACCGGAACCCTGAAGGGGGGGAGGCCCCGGACGGGAGATCGAGCCTTCGTCCGTCCGGGACCCGGGGAGATCCGCATCCGGGGGATCCAGGTTCATGGGCGAGCGGTGGACGAAGCGGTGCCGGGACAGCGGGTGGCCCTGGCCATCACGGGCTCCCGGGTCCACCCGTCCACGGTGGGGCGGGGCCAGGACATCGTAGGCGTGGAGGAGTGGACGGAAGTGGGTGCGGTGGTGGCTCGGGCCCGGATGCTCCCCCACGAGCGGGCCCGGATCAACCCAGGGGACCGGGTTCGCGTTCACCTGGGCACCGCCCACGCCATGGCGCGGGCCGCACCTTTGGGGTCAGAGGAAGTAGGGCCGGGAGAGGAGGGTTGGCTCAGGCTCCGACTGGAGGATCCCGTCATGGCCCGGGTGGGCGATCGAATCATTCTGCGTTCCTACTCCCCGGTCAGCACCATCGGAGGTGGGCAGGTGGTGGAGCGCAATCCGCCTCGCCGAAGTCGACGGAGCGATCCCTACTCTGCGTGGACGGCCATCCTCGATGGAACTCCCGAAGAGTCGGTGGAGGGAGCCTTGGAGCTGGCCGGGTGGTCGGGGCTTCCGGAGGCGCTGGTTCCCGTGGAGAGCGGTGTCCCCCTGCCTCGGGCTCGCTCCGTCCTTCAGGAGATGGAGGGGGCCGTGAGGACGCGGAGTGGATTCGTAGCCCCCCGGTGGGTGCGGGAGGGGAAGCAGGTTCTCCGGGAGGCGGTTCTCTCCCACCATGACGCCGCTCCCCTGGACCTGGGAATGCCTTTGGAGGCGGCTCGACGGACGCTCCCTTCACGAGCCGCTCCGGGGCTCGCCGACGCCCTGTTGGAGGAGGGGGTCCGTGCCGGTGAGATGGTCTTCGAGGAGGACCGGATCCGGATGGTGAGCCACAAACCAAGGCTGACTCCAGAGGGGGAGCGGACCCGGGCGCGAATCCGGGACCGGGTGAACGAGGCCGGGCTGGAGGGTATCGCGCTCTCCGACCTCTCCCAGGGGAAGGCACCCCCGGAAGGCTTGGGTCCCGTGGTGCGTTTTTTGGAACGGGAAGGGGAGGTTGTGGTGTTAGAGGGAGAGAGGGTGGTGCCGGCCGCCGCGCTGGATGCTGCCGCCCGGAAGGTTCGGGAGGAGCTGAAGGGCGCCAGGGGGCTGGGGCCCTCCGATTTCCGCTCCGTCCTCCCACTTTCGCGCCGCCACCTGCTTCCGGTCCTTCAGCACCTGGACCGCTTGGGGGTGACGGTGAGAACGGAGGGGGGACGGGAGGTGGTCGATCCTTCTTGACCGGGATCTCTAACGCGCGTTATTCTGAAATTGATCCCTGGAAGGAGAACCGCTCCGTCCACCTTGGAGGTCTATAGTCTCTCTGATACGGCAGAGGGCGTACTGCGGAGGTTCGAATGCGGCGCAGCGTGTGCGTCTTGTTCATCCTCCTGGCCCTATTCGTCACCACTGACCTCCTCTCAGCGCAACAGCTTCCGGGAGAGGAGTGGCAGGTCGGGGTCCAGGACTTCGGGTTCAAGCTGGAACGCAGCGATCCCAATCCGGTCGGTCCGGAGACGAGGATCCCCTTCGAGTTGTTTGACGATGTGTTCGACGAAGGGAGGACTCCTCGCGTTTCGGCGCGTATCTACAACGTGCTACTCCAGTACGTGGCGTCCCCCACCACGGTGGATCATCCTGCCGGGGAGGGGATCCCGCTCGAGGACTTGGAGTATCCGACCCCCGGTGAGTACGAGGCGCAATGGGACGGGAGAGACGAGACCGGCTCCTTCGTGGCCTCGGGCGTCTACATTCTCGAGTTCACGGTGGACGGCGTATCCAGAATGCTTCGGATGTTCGTCACCCGTTGATCACGGGTGCGTGACCTGGAGCTCACCCCAGAATGTAGATGAACGAGCCGCAGTGCTCGCACGCCTGTAGGTCGGCCCGGGACTCCCGGTCCTCGGCCGTGGCCGTAGGTATCGACACGAAGCAGCCGTAGCACACCCCGTTGATCACGGGAACGACCACCCGGTCCCGGATGGGAGTGATCCGATCGTAACGGGCCCGGGTCCGCGGCTCCAGGAGCTCCTCCATCTCCCCGATCTTCGCCTCCAACTGCTCCGCGGCCGCCTTGGCGTCCATGTGGAAGTGTTCCCCTTCCACCTGTTCGGCCTGGTCGCTTTCGGCGAGCTCCTTCTTCTGGGAGCGAAGGTCCTGTAGCTCCAGAAGCAGCATGAGCTGAGGATGCATTCCCGTCTGACCCGACGAGTCGCTCACGGCGCCCGCTCCTCGAGGAGGTCCAGGAACTCTTGGGCCTCCTCGATTTCCTTGAGCCGTTCCGGGATGTCCGGATCCTTGGCGAACTGGGCGATCTTGCCCAGGACCGGAAGGTATTGGTTCGAGACCTCCAGGGGTGGGGCCACGATGAGGAAGAAATTGTGGACGAGCTCGCCGTCGATGGAGTTGAAGTCCACCCCCTCGGGCTTCCGTCCGTAGGCGAGCCGGAGGTTGTTCACCACCAGGGACCGACAGTGGGGGATGGCGATTCCATGGCCGATCCCCGTCGATCCCAGGTTTTCCCGCCGCTTCAGCGTCTTGAAGAGGATCGTCTCGGACTTCTCCTCCAGGTTCAGTAGTTGGATGAGCTCCTTCAGGATATCATCTTTGTTGTCCGCCTTCAGCCGAAGGTTCACTCCCTCCGGCGTGAAGAGTTCGCGCAATTTCATGAAACGGCCTCCTGGGGCCTTCTCGATGACGGTCCACGTAGGGGTTCCGCAAAGTCACCGAACTCTATTGGAACGACGGGGGGATGTCAAAACCTGGCGGATCCGTCGGAAAAAGCTGAAGCCCGGTGGGCTCCGGGCCCTTCCGGCGAATTGGCGCCCGTTCTAGGTTTTACGTATGGATGACGCCCTGCTGGCACTCTTCGAAGGTTCCCGGACGCCCCTCTACCTGGCCCCTCAAGCCGGCGTGAGCGAATCTCCCTTCCGGAGGCTGTGCCGGGGCTTCGGAGCGGATGTGCTCGTAAGCGAGTTCGTCAGCGCTGCCGGGATCTGCCAGGGGAATGCGAAGACCCGCGAGTACCTCCGCTTCGACGACGAGGAGCGGCCCATCGGAGTCCAGATCTTCGGCTCCGAGCCGACCACGATGGCCGAGGCGGCCCGCTTCGTGCACGACGTCTACGGACCCGACTTCGTGGACATCAACTTCGGGTGTCCGGTGAAGAAGGTGGTGAAGCGCAACGGAGGGTCCGGATGCCTCCGGGATCTGGATCTGGTGGAACGGATCGTTCGCGCGGTCGCGGACGCCGTTCCCGTTCCCACCACGGTAAAGATCCGGAGCGGATACGACGAGTCCAGCCGGGATCCGGTGGCCATCGGGCTCCGCTGCCAGGAGGCCGGAGCCCGGGTGCTCACCCTCCATCCCCGGACCCGTTCGGACATGTATTCGGGCCACGCTCGGTGGGAGGAGATCCGGGATGTGACCGAGGCCCTCTCGATTCCCGTGGTCGGGAACGGAGATATCCGCTCGGGGGACGACGCCCTGAGGATGAAGGAAGAGACGGGCTGCCACGGAATCATGATCGCCCGCGGCTCCCACGGGTATCCCTGGCTCTTCCGGGAGGCGCGCGCGGCGTTGGAGGGGGAGCCCATTCCCACCGCGCCGTCGGTGGAAGACCGGTTCCGTGTCTGCCTGGAGCACGCCGAGAATGCCGTGGCCTTCGAGGCCAACCCGGAGAAAGCAGTCCGGGAGTTCCGGAAGCACCTGGGCTGGTACACGAGAGGCCTCCCCAACGGGAAGCAGCTTCGACAGGAGCTCTTCCAGTCCACCTCTCTGGACGAGATCCGCGAACTGCTCGAGGGATACCTGGACGAACATCGCCGGCGGGGTTCCCGGGCTGCCTGAGTCTCCAGGAGAGTCGGTGGTTCGAGGTGGCGGGTTTCCGTTCCAGGGCCCCGGACGGCTGGACGGTGGCCCGGGCTGGGTGCCTCCGGCGGTGGAACATCTTCCGACCACGGATGTAACAAGGTAATGCGCCCTTGGGCCCATTGGGCGCTAGGGACCCGCATAGGCTCCCCGTTTTACGGTGGTGGCCGAACGCGGGGATTCACAAAGAGGGGGCGACACGGCTTCGACGCGTCTTGTGAACGTAGGGGAGCGTGCCGAGGTCCCGGCAGGCCTCGTAAAACAGCCGGGAAACGTTACAAACGCCAACAACGACATGGCGCTGGCTGCTTAACCATAAGTAGCCCGTCCCCTGATTCGCTCGCCTGAGGCGGGTCTTGCGGACGTCATTGAGTCAGGCTGGTCCTTGGGTGGCGCCGTCACGCCCGGGACGAGACAATTCGGCGGCTGGCTTCGCGGAAGGCCGACCACTGGCCGTCCCGAAGCGAGATAAAAACGGTGGTCTACGCACGTAGAAACCCTGCGGGACCGATTCGCGGACGCGGGTTCGACTCCCGCCGCCTCCATGGCCCCTGCAGCCCCTTCGGCTGCAGGGGCTTTTTCGTGGGGGGCCAT
>SKSR01000282.1 GCA_007122885.1 Gemmatimonadota bacterium | reverse complement strand
TCCCGTTGCGGGCCACCACGATCTTGTCCGGATCCCGGCTGCTCACCACGGCGATCCCGTATGCGCCGATGACCTGACTCAGAGCTCGGGCCACCGCCTCCTCCAGCGTGCCGACCTCCTCGTACGCCTCTTCCACAAGATGGACCACCGTCTCCGTGTCCGTCTGACTCCGGAAACGATATCCCTTCTTCCGAAGCCGCTCTCGAAGAGAGAGGGCGTTTTCGATGATCCCGTTGTGCACCAGGGCGATTGTCCCATCCCGACTCACGTGCGGGTGGGCGTTCTCTTTCGTCGGAGGACCATGGGTGGCCCAGCGGGTGTGACCTATGCCGCAGGTGCCCGAGAGGGGCCCCTCCTGGATGGACTGCTCGAGTTCCCGGAGCTTCCCGGGCCGGCGGACCGTTCGCAGGTGACCGTCGGGCGCTATCACGGCCACGCCGGCCGAATCGTACCCCCGATATTCCAGTCGCCTCAAGCCGTCCAACAGGATGGGCACGGCCTCCTGGTGTCCCACGTATCCTACGATCCCGCACATGGACTCCTCCCCCCTTCGTTGGCCTCATAGGGCCGTGATTCACCGGCCCGGCGCCTGGTCCATTTCGGCCAGAAGCGCACGGACTCGCCCGATCAGCTCCCGGGCCTCCTCCTCCTCCCGGGCCTCGGCGATGAGGCGGACCACGGGCTCCGTTCCCGAGGGCCGGACGTGGAGCCAGCGCCGCGCCTGGGGCCAGCTCAGCCGCAGGCCGTCTTGCCGGTCCACATCAGGGGCTTCCAGGCGGGAGGACAGGGCCTCGTAGACCCCGTCCAATCCACCGGCCGGAACGCTGACCTTCTCCTTCACGATCCGGTACGCCGGCCACCGGTCCACGGCACTCCGGAGGTCACCTCCCTCGTCCGTCAGGTGTTGGAGCACCAGGGCGGCGGCCAACGGAGCGTCCCGGGTCGCGTGAAGGGCCGGGAAAATTACCCCGCCGTTCCCTTCGCCACCCACCGAGGCCCCGATGTCCTGCATTTTCCGCGCCACGTTCACCTCGCCCACGGGCACGCGATGGACGGGAACCTGGAAGTGACGGGCCACATCCTCCACCAACTGGCTGCTGGAAAGGTTGGTCACCACCGGTCCTGGAGAGCGACCCAACACCGCCGCCGCCGCCAGAGCCAGGGTGAGCTCCTCGCCCACCGGAATACCTCCCCCGTCCACCAAAGCCAGGCGATCCACATCCGGGTCCACGGCCATCCCCAGGTCCGCTCCCGTCTCCGCCGTTCGCTCCCCCAGAGCCGCCAGGTTAGCCGCAGTGGGCTCCGGGTCTCGGGGGAAGAGGCCGTCGGTCTCGAGTCCGATCCCCTCCACATGACAGCCCAGCTCCTGAAGAAGTCGCGGCATGATGGTGCCCCCCGCCCCGTGGACGCAGTCGAGGGCCACCGTGAAACGCCTCCTCCGGATGGCCTCCACATCCAGAACCGGCAGGGAGAGGATGGAACGGATGTGGGCGTCCACCGCACCACCTTCCTCCCGGAACATCCCCAGCTCCTGCCACGACGCCCTTCTGGGTTCCCGCTCGCCCAGCGAGGCCAGAAAACGTTCCATCCGTTCCGGGCTCAGGAAAATCCCGTCCCCCCCGGCCAGCTTCAGAGCATTCCACTCCGAACCGTTGTGGCTGGCCGTCACTCCCACCGCACCGGCCGCCTCCCGGTTCCGAGTGGCGAGAAGGAGGGTCGGCGTGGGTACGAGCCCCAGATCCACCACGTCGGCTCCTACCGAAAGAAGCCCGGCCGCCACGGCTCGGACGAACATGGGCCCCGAGGTCCTCGAGTCCCTCCCGATGCAGAAGGGGCGGCGCCCCCTGCCCTCCTCCTCCATCACGAAGGAACCGTAGCCGGCCGCCACCCCGGCCACGAGCTCCGGGGTCATGGGATCTCCTACACGTCCCCGTAGCCCGGAGACGCCCGTCATGAGGTGTTCGGGAAGGACCAGAGGCATGGCGACGCAGGGAAGGGGGTGACGGGAGTGGAATGTGGACGGTGGCGGGCCGGTAGCTCCGGCCTGTGCTTCCGGTGCCAAGGTACCCGAGGCCGGATCGAGGTGTCAACGCGGATCGATGCCGGACCGGTGGCGGAAAAAGCCCTGGATCGCCTACCTTTCCGGACGCTAGACTCCGGGCTCCGAATGCTCGACCCTGGGCCCTTGGCCGATCGAGCCGCCATCCCCGGACGAGCCGGTCGGCCCAACGGAGTCGGACCCAATTCAGTGAGAACTCGGAGAATCTATGTCGTCGAACCACGACCCTCCCTCGAAAGAGTCGCCGAGCCACCGCTTCGGCACCCTCGCCGTCCACGCAGGCCAATCCCCCGAGCCCACCACCGGGGCGATAATGCCCCCCGTTTTCCAGACCTCCACCTACGTCCAGCCCGAGCTCGGCCGCCACACCGGGTACGAGTACGCCCGGGTTCAGAATCCCACCCGGGAGGCCCTGGAACGGAACGTGGCCGGGCTCGAGGGGGGAAAGCATGGAATCGCCTTCGCCAGTGGCCTGGCGGCCATCGAGGCCATCGTGAAGCTCCTCTCCGCCGGCGACCACGTCGTGAGCGAGGAGAACACGTACGGGGGCACCCACCGGATGTTCACGAAGGTCCTCTCCCGTCTCGGGATCAACTTCACCTTCGTGGACAGCCGCGATTCGGACCAGATCCGGGACGCCATGCGCCCGGAAACCCGGCTGGTTCACCTGGAGACCCCCACGAACCCCATGATGCGCCTTTGCGACATTCAGGAGGCCGCGTCCATCGCCCACGAGGGAGACGCCCTCCTCTGCGTGGACAACACCTTCGCATCACCCTACAACCAGCGGCCGCTGGATCTGGGAGCCGACCTTTCCGTCCACTCCTCCACGAAGTACCTGAACGGCCACTCGGACATCATCGGCGGAGTCATGGCCCTGAACGACGACGACCTGTCCGAGCGAATCCACTTCGTCCGGAAGTCCTCCGGGGCCGTTCCCGGCCCAATGGACTGCTGGCTCTGCCTTCGCGGCACGAAGACGCTCCACCTCCGGATGGAGGCCCACAACCGAAACGGCGAACGGGTGGCCCGCTTTCTCCAGAAACACCCAAAGGTGGAGGAGGCCCACTACCCAGGCTTGGAAAGCCACCCGCAACACGAGCTGGCGGCCCGACAGATGAAGGGCTACTCCGGCATGGTCGCCGTGGAGATGGGCTCGAAGGAACGAGCCAAGGCCTTCGTGGAGGGCACCCGGCTCTTCTCCCTGGCGGAAAGCCTCGGGGGGGTGGAGTCCCTCATCGGGATCCCGGCCATCATGACCCACGCCTCCGTGCCCCCGGACCGTCGGGCGGCTCTGGGGGTCACCGACGGCCTCGTCCGGCTCTCCGTGGGAATCGAGGACCCGGACGACCTCTTGGAAGATCTGGAGGGGGCGTTGGAGAGCGTCTGACCGGCCCTCCGAAACGCTCCAGGGTACGAGCTCGTAGGGATCATCGAACGGAGCGTTGCCCGGGGATGGCGGGAGTCCCGGTAGCCGGGGGCTCGCCCGCATCCCTCTCACCCCACGAGGCCGACCATGGACAACGACACGTCTTCTCCGGACCGCGGACCCGAGCCCAGCGAGCAGAGGGACCCGGAAGGCGACACGCACGCCGACGAAACCCGAACCCGAAGGACCCTCCACGGAATTTCGTCCCGGGTCTGGGAGCACCCGGCGGACCGGGCAGCCCTTCAGGCCTTGAGACGGGTCCCGGTATTCGACCAGGTCCTCAAGCGGCTCTTCGGGGTCTTCGGTGAGAAGCCCGTACGGCTCGCCTTCCAGGCCAATGCGGTCCAGGTCTCGCCCCGGCAGTTCCCGGAGATCCACCGAATCCACGAGGCAGTCCTGGAAACCCTGGATGCGGACAGGGAAACGCCCCTTTTCATCTCCCAAAACCCCGTCGTGAACGCCGGGGCCTACGGGATGGAACGGCCCTTCATTCTCCTCAACTCGGGGCTGGTCCGTCTTCTGAACGAGGAGGAGCTCCGATACGTCCTGGCCCACGAGGTGGGCCACGTGAAGAGCGGACACGTCCTCTACCGCACTATGATGGCCCTCCTGATCCAATTGGCCCAACGGGGCTTTCCCATCGTGGGGCTGGGGGCCCGAGCGGTGATGCCGGCTCTCCTGGAGTGGTACCGGCGAAGCGAGCTCTCCTCGGACCGGGCGGGTCTTCTGGGGGTCCAGGATCCGGACGTGGTGTTCGGCGCCATGCTCAAGATGGCCGGTGGAGGGCGCTCCGAGGAGACGAACCTCTCCGAGTTCCTCCGTCAAGCGGAGGACTACGCCGAAAGCGAGGACGTGGCCGACTCCGTCTTCAAGATCCTGAACCTCCTGGGCACCACCCACCCCTTCTACGTACTCCGGGTGGCCGAGCTCAGGAAGTGGATAGAGGGAGGCGAATACGACCGCATCCTCAGGGGCGATTATACCCGTGAAGGAGAGTCTGACCCGGCGTATCTGGACGACCTGGCCGCCGCCGCAAAGGCCTACTCGGAGGACCTGCGTGATGTGGTGGACGACGTGGCCCAGGCCGCTCGCCGGGTCCGGGACTCCATCGTCCAGGGCTTCGGGGAGGCCTTCGAGCAGGCTTCCGATCGGGAGCCGCGACGGAGGCGGGACGAGTGAAGGGGCCGATCCAGACCCGAAGCTTTGACGCTCCTCACCTGCCCCCTTACCCTTTTCGCACTTCAGGCCGCCCCGTGGGATCCTCCCTGCGGGGCCCGCGGCCCCTGGAAGCCGGCCCGTCGATTCGGTCCGGTTTAAAGGAGGGGCCCGCCCGAGTCAACCGAGATCGCGAAAGGGCTCCATGAAGGTTCTCGTAGTGGGAAATGGGGGACGAGAGCATGCCCTCCTCTGGGCCCTCTCCCGGGAGGATCCTCGACCTGAACTCCACGCCACCCGCCCCAACCCTGGGATGGCCGCCCTGGCGGAGCCCGTGGACCTGTCACCCGAGGACGTGGCGGGTGTGGCTTCGTGGGCGGACGAGGCGGAGATGGACCTGGTCATCGTGGGCCCCGAAGCTCCCCTGGCCAAAGGACTTGTGGACCGATTGTCTGACCGGGGCGTCCCCGCTTTCGGTCCCACCGCGGCGGCGGCTCGAATCGAGGCGAGCAAGGCTTTCGCCAAGGAGCTCATGGAGAGTGCCGGCGTTCCGACGGCCCGGCACCGAACTTTCCGGGCATTTTCCGAAGCGGAAGCGCACATCCGGCGAGAGGGCGCCCCGGTCGTCGTAAAGGCCTCCGGGCTGGCCGCCGGTAAGGGCGCCGTCGTCTGCCAGACGGTGGACGAAGCCGTGGATGCGGCCCGGGAGATGCTCGAGGCGGACGCATTCGGGGAGGCAGGCCGCCAGGTGGTGGTGGAAGAGTACATGGAGGGGGAGGAGCTCTCCGTATTCGGAGTGAGCGACGGGGAGGATGTCCGCCTCCTCCTTCCCTCTCAGGACCACAAGCCTGTGGGTGAAGGCGACACGGGCCCGAACACGGGTGGCATGGGGGCCTATGCCCCCCTTTCCCTGGCGACTCCCGAACTCCTCCACATTATCCGGGACCGGGTATTCCGGCCCACCCTCGATGCTTTGAGACAGGAGGGGTGCCCGTTTCGCGGCCTCCTGTACGCCGGCCTCATGCTCACCGACGAGGGTCCCCGGGTAGTGGAGTTCAACTGCCGCTTCGGGGACCCGGAAGCCCAGGCGGTTTTGCCCCTCCTGGAATCGTCCCTGATGGACCTCCTGCTGCCGGTGGCGGTGGGAGATCGGCTTTCGGAGGCCGACCCGCGATGGCGGGCTGGCTCCGCCCTGACCACGGTGGTGGCCTCGGAAGGCTATCCCGGCACGTACTCCAAGGGGCGCTCGGTGGAGGTCCCGGAGGAGTTGGAGGACGACCGTGGGATCCTGGTCTTCCATGCAGGTACCGGGAGCCGGGACGGGCAGCTCGTGACGGCGGGAGGTCGAGTGGCGGCGGTGACGGGGGTGGGCCGGACTCTCCAGGAAGCCAGGGACCGGAGCCTGGCCGGCGCCCAACGCTTCCGCTTCGAGGGAGCCTACTTCCGCCGCGACATCGGTTGGCGGGAGTTCGCCCGGTCCGAAGCGGCACGGCCCTGAAGGCCCCGGCCGGACGGTCGTGCCCGAGCTTCCCGAAGCTGAGAGCGTAGTCCGAGGCCTCCGGGCCCACCTGCCGCGCGGAGGGATCGAATCGGTGGAGGTGGCCCACGGCGACCTGATCCGCGGGGACGTCGACGCCTTCCGAAGGGAGCTCATGGGCCGGCGGCTCGACCGGGTTCTCCGAAGGGGGAAGAACGTGGTCCTGGCATTGGACCCGGAGGCGTTCCTGGTGGTCAACCTGGGAATGACGGGCCGTCTCGTCCCCAGGCGCCCTTCCGCCCACGGAGACGAGCCCACTCATCCCGGAGTGATATTCCGCCTCCAGGACGGCCACCGGCTCGTCTATCATGATCCTCGCCGCTTCGGGTCGCTGGAGCTCCACGACCCGGCATCCTTCCGGGTGTGGAGCGAGAGGCTGGGCCCGGAGCCTTTGGACCGGGCCTTCACCGCACGAAGGCTGGCCGATCTCTTGTCCCGCTCGCGAGCCCCCATCCGGTCTTGGCTCCTGGACCAGAGACGGGTGGCCGGCGTGGGGAACATCTACGCCAACGAAGCCCTTCATCGGGCGGGGATCCATCCTCGACGTCCTGCCGGAGAGCTGACGATGGAGGAGACGAAGGCCCTCCACCGAGGGCTCAGGGCCATTCTGAGGAGCGCGGTGGCGGAGGGAGGAACGACCCTTCGAGACTTCCGAGACCCTGCGGGGAAAGAAGGGCGCTTTCGCGACGCCCTCCGCGTCTATGGTAGGGAAGGACGGCCCTGCCCCCGCTGTGGAGCTCCGGTTCGGCGCGAAGTCTTCGGCGGTCGCTCGGCGTTCCTCTGTCCGGGCTGTCAGCCGCCTCCCCGAGCTCCAGGCTTCACCCCAAGGTGAAGGGCCGCGATCCCCCAGGTCAGGAATCGCCACCGGACCTCGTCGAAGCCCACTCCCCGGAGCAGTTCCGCCAATCCGTCGGGGTCGGGGAACTCCTTCACCGACTCGGGAAGGTAGGTATAGGCCCAGGGGTGCCCGGAGACCAGGCGACCCACCCGTGGAAGGATGGAACGAAAGTAGAAGTGGTAGAGGGCCCGGAAGAGAGGATTCGGGGGCTCAGTGAACTCCAGGATCACGAGGCGGCCCCCCGGCGCCAGGACCCGCTGCAGCTCGGCCAAGCCCCGCTCCAGGTGGGCCAGGTTCCGGACGCCGAACGCAACGGTGGCCCCGGAGAAGACGGCGTCCGGAAAGGGGAGGCGGAGAGTGTCTCCGCAGACGGGCCGGACCGCCCTTCCCTGGACCTTGCCGCGCCCTTCCTGAAGCATGGGCAAAGCGAAATCCGAGGCCACGACCGAACCGCGGAAGCTCCTCCGGTCGCAGAGCTCCCGGGCCAGATCGTACGTCCCGGCGCAGGCGTCCAGGTACGTACCGGCGGGAGCGGCCTCCCACCCGAGAGCGTCGATGGCCCGTCTCCGCCACCGACGATCCACGCTCAGGCTCAGGACCCGGTTCAGGAGGTCGTAACGGGGAGCGATCTCCGAGAAGATGGTCCGAACCTGGCGCTCCCGACCCATCCCCTCCACCGGACGGCCCTCGGTGCCCCTGGTCGCCATCACCTCCTCCTCGTGGTTATCGTGCGGGAGTCGTGCCCACGCCGGCCCGGAACCCGTCCGCGATTCTTCCCGGGCTACCCACGAGCGAGGGAGGGTTCCCGGGCTACTCGAGAGTGGGGAGGAATCCGGAGCGACTCTCTTTCCCCAGGGTCGCCCCCCCCTGAAACCCCTGACCGGGAAATCCGTAGGGAGGGGTCGACGGAGCAGATGAAGGGCTCGCCGTGGGTCTCCCGACGGGGGGGCCACCATTCACATTCGCGAGGGGCCGGCCTTGGACTACGCCTCGGCTGACGACAAAACCCTGGTGGAACTGGCCTGTGAGGGTCGAGAAGCGGCCTACCGGGAGCTCTTGGAGCGTTTCCAGCGGCCCGTATTCTCGCTGATCTTCCGGATGGTCCGAGACAGGGAACTGGCGGAAGACCTGGCTCAAGAGGCGTTCGTCAAAGCGTTCAACGCCGTCGACTCCTTCGACCCCCGATACAAGTTCTCCAGCTGGCTCTTCAAGATCGCAAACAATGTGGCTATCGACCACCTGAGGAAGCGGGAGTTGGAGACGGTATCCATAGACGGGTCCCCCCACAGCCAAGGGGAAGAGGAGACGGAGCACTCCCGGATCACCCTGGAATCCCGGGAAGAGAACCCGGAGGAGTACACGCAAGCCCGGGAGCTCGGGGGACGGATCGAGGATGCCATCGGGAGGCTGCGTCCCGAGTACCGGACCGCCGTCCTCCTTCGGCACGTGGAGGGCTACTCGTACGAAGATATCGCCCAGGTCATGGAGCTCCCGCTGGGTACGGTGAAGACCTACATCCACCGGGCCCGGAAGCAGCTCAAGGATCACTTGGAGCCCATTGCGTCGTGACGGAGGGGCCATCGGCCGGGGATCGCCGGCGAGACCGGAAGCCTCCTCCGTGGCGGAGCCCGCGGACCGGAGGGAACCCGGGAGCGTCCCGGGCCCGGGGGATGGCCGGCGGGTACTCGGGAAGCCCGGGGGCGCCCGGGGAAGAGAACAACGGTCCTGAAACTCCGGAAGAGCCGAACCCGTAGGGTGGGATGAACCTGATCGGAGGACTGAGGCGGTGACGAGAGAAGATCGGAGCACACACCTGAACGCCGAAGAGATTCAGGCGTTCCTGGACGGGGAGCTCTCCCCGGATGGGGCGGACCGCGTCCGCAACCATACGGAGGGCTGTCCCCGATGTGCGTCCGAGCTCCACGCGTGGCAAGTCCTCGTGGCGGAACTGGACGAGCTTCCCGAGGTGGAGCCGTCGCCGAGCTTCGTCGAACGAGTGATGGAAGAGGTTCCCGTGCGGAAACCCCTGCGGCTGCGTGTCTGGCAGGGACTGGCCGCCTTCACCGGCCTCTCCCGGAACTCGGGCCGTGGACACCTCTCTACGGAACGGCTGCAGGATTTCGTGGACGACGCTCTGCCATCGGGCGGGCGCCGGGAGGTCCAGGCGCACCTGGCGACATGTTCCACCTGCCGGACCGCCATGCACGAGTGGGAGTCGCTGGCGGCCCGACTTTCCGAGCTGCCGCGGCTGGCGCCCAGCCGGGGCTTCGCGGACCAGGTCATGGCCCGGGTGCAGGTTCCCGAGCGGGCCACAGCGCCTGCTCGGCCCGGCTTCCTGGAGGTGGTGGGAGGGCTCGTTCCGAGCACTACGAGGGGATGGGCGCTCACCGGTCTGGCGGCTGCCGTCCCCGCGGCGGCCATGGCTCTGCTGGCGGCGTACGTCCTGACCCATCCGGTATTGGGCGCAGGAGAACTGGCGTCCTACACCTGGTGGAAGGCCACCGATCTCTTCTCGGCCGGGGTCGCATACCTGGCAGACTGGCTGGTGGATCAGGCTCTGGCGGGCCCGTGGCTCCCCGTGGTCGAGGCGGTGGCGGCGAGTCCTGCGACGGCCTTCGGGGCCCTGGCCGCAGGTTGGACCCTGGCGGCCGGAGCCGCCTGGGTCCTCTACCGGAATCTACATCTCAAATCCGACACGGCGGAAAGCCATGTGCATGCATAACCTACACCGGTACGTCACCGGCATCCTCTTCCTCTTCCTTCTTCTCGCCGGTGATCCGGCGGGGGCCCAGGAGAATCCGGTGGTGTCCAGTGACGTCTCGGTCTCGGGAGCCGAGGCTTCCCTCCGTATGGAATTCGAGGACGGAAGCGAGCTCGCCGTGGAGCTCCGGGACGGTACGGTCCGGATCGACGGGGACGAGGTGGGTTCCTACAGCCCGGGAGATGAACTGGACCGGGCCTGGCGGGAGCTACTCGGTGAGTCGGTCCGGGAGGGGCCCGCCGCCCTTTCCCGAAGCCTGCACGACTGGCAGCCGCCCTCGGTGGACGATGCCGACGCCCGGGCGTCAGGAGAACGCATCGTCCAGGCGTTCGAGGAACGCCTGAACGGGGATGCGACCGTCCCGGCTCCCGCCGCGCCGCGGGTGTTTTTCCAGGATCAGCCGCAGGAGGTCCTCCAGGCTCTCCTGGAGCGGGGCCAGAGGCTGCAACAGCTCACCGAGGTCCTACAGGAACTCACCGTCTCCCAGTTGGACATCCGGGTGGCTGAGAACGTGACGGTGGAGGAAGGGGAAGTGATACAGGCCACCCTGGCGGTGGTGGATGGGAACGTGGAGGTCCGCGGCACCGTGGAGGGGCACGTGATCGCCCTCGGGGGCAACGTGCACCTGGCCGACGCCGGGCGGATCGAAGGAGATCTCCGGTGGCGGAACGGGACTGTGGAGGGGGACGAGAGCATCGTGGCCGGACAAATGGCTCAGGTGGAGGACTTTCGCTCCCGCCTGGAGGAGCAGATCCGGGAGCGCGTCCAACGAGAGGTCCTGGCCGACCTCTCCCGCCCGGACCGGGAGGAAGCGGCGGCAACCGACGCGGGTTGGTTTGCCCAGGGGATCTCGCCGATCCGGAACGTTGTCCGCGGACTCGCCGAGCTGGTCCGGACCGCAGTGGCCTTCGGGGTGCTCCTCCTCCTGGGCGGCGGCGTCCTCTACTTCTTCCCGCGCCACCTGAAGGTGATGGGAGACACGGCCAGGGCCGAGCCGGGCCGCTCCGCGCTCGTGGGCGCGGCCGGCTTCGTCCTCCTCTTCCCTGCGTGGATCATCGGAATCGTGGCGCTGGCCATCTCCATCATCGGCATTCCCCTGCTTCTCGGATGGGCCATGGCCCCCCTGGTGGCCATGGCCGCCGTCTTCCTGGGCTTCGTGGCCGTGGCCTTCGCCGCAGGCGAGGCGGTAGCGGAACGGGAGCACGCTCGATTGGATTGGATGGAGCGGACGAACCCCCTCCATCAACTCGCTCTAGGACTTGCCGTCTTCCTGGCTTCCTTCGCCGTGGCCGGCGTGCTGGCCATGGCCGGACCCTGGCTCGGCTTTCTCAGAGGCCTCTTCGTGGCCATGGGCGTCCTGGGAATCATGGCCGCGGCCACCGTGGGGTTCGGGGCCGTCCTCCTGTCGCGGGCGGGCCGGCTGTCCCCTGCGGAGCGGTGGAGGATGAGGGCTGATCGCCGGCGGGCCGGCGGGCCGGATGTCCGGAGCCGCGAGGACGAGGGCGATGCGGCGCAGTGGGATCGGGAGTTTCACCGGGAGAGGAAGGGGGGCAGCGAAGCGGGGAGCGGTGCGCCCTCCGACTCCGGCGGCTCCGGCGAGGACCCGGAACAACGGCCTCCCTTCCCTGGAGATAAAGAATGACTCGGGCCGGCTCCTGCCTCCGGAGAGGGACGTACCCGGTGCTCCTGGCCGGATTGCTTCTCTCTCCACCTGACGGGCTGGAGGCCCAGAGCTGGAGCACCAGCTACAGCTCCCGCCAAGTGGCGGGCCAGAGTGAGCTGGATGTCCGGATTCGCTACGGCGCCGGGTCCGTCCGGGTGAGCCCTGCGGACCCAGGGACTCTCTACGAGCTCACTGTGGAGTACGACGAGGAAGTGGCCCGGCCTCTGGCGGACTACACCAACGGGCGGCTCGTGGCAGGCGTGGAGAGCATCCGGGGAGTGGGTCCCTTCCGGCGAGGCGGAAGGGAAGGCGAGCTGAACCTCCGAATCACTCAGGACATCCCTGTGGACCTGGAAGCCGAGTTCGGAGCGGTTCGCGGAGACCTGGACCTGGGCGGAATCCACCTGCGCCGGCTGAGCCTCTCCACCGGAGCCTCCGACGCCCGACTCCGGGCCTCGGCCCCGAATCCCACCCGGATGTCCCGGGCGGAAATGCGGGTTGGCGCCGCCAGCTTCCAAGCTGTGGAGCTGGCGAACCTGAACGCAGAGCGGTACCAGGTGGAAGCGGGAGTGGGGGACGTGACCCTCGATTTCGGGGGCTCGTGGCGAGGGGACGCCCGAGCCGACCTCCGGATCGGTATGGGTTCGTTGGAGATCCGGATCCCCGACGATGTTGGGGTCCGGATCCACCGGAGGACGCTCCTCACGTCGCTTGACGCGCCGGGCTTCCGACGGGACGGAGACGATCTCGTCTCAGCCAACTGGGACGACGCCGAGTGGCGCCTCGAGCTTCACGTGAGCGCAGCGATGGGAAGTATCCGAATCCAGCACGGCGGCTGAGCGAGCCCTCCGAATCGAGGCACGGTGCAGACCCATCCCATGGACGAGCGGGTAGCCATGGGTTGGAAAGCACAAGATCGAAAAGTGCCCGGTCCCCCGGCCGGTCCGAGCTCTGCAGATCACCGATCGATGAGTCAACCTGTGGGAGGAAACGATGTTGGAGACCTTGGTGGCCCTCTTCTTGGTGGGCTTGGTGACCGTGGTGGTGCTGGCGGTGGTCCTGGCCGTGCTGGGAACCGTCTTCTCGCTGGCCTTCGGGGCAGCCACTTTCCTTCTCTTCAAGGTGGCGCCAATCGTACTGGTGGGTTGGCTGGTCCTCAAGCTCTTGGAGCGCCGGAGCCGGCCCGACGAGCTTTCCCCTGCGGATCGGAGGTGGTTGGACGGGGGCTCGTGATCCTCCGACCCGCTGTCGCGACCGGTGGGACGAGCGAACGGGGGAAACCTTCGGGGGCCCAGGTCTACTTCCGGGCCTGGGAGTGGCCTTCGTTCCACCAGACCCGGACCCGGGCGCCCCGGCCCCGCCCAGCCCACTTTCGGGCGGAGCCGTCGCGGACCGCGATCTCCAGTCGTCCGTCCGAGTTCTGCAAGGCCAGGGGTGTGCCCGGCTCCACCGCACCGTAGGTAGGGGCCACGGGCACGCGTCGACCTTCCCCTACCTCGACCCGAACCGGAGGGTGTTCCCCCCCCTCCCCCTCCGGGGACCCACCTTCCAGAACCGCCGCCGGAAGGTTCGTGACCAGATTTCCAAACCGGTCCACGGTCACCACCTCCCCTTCCACCCCTCCGTCCAACGTGATGGGCTCGGGCTCTTCCAGAAGAACCAGCTCCTCCACGGCCGGCCCGAGCCGGGAGGGATGGAGGCCCTGGGCCAGATGGGCGCCCGCCGGAGCGAACAAATCCCTTCCATCAAAGGTGCGGCTGGGACGATCCGGAAGGTACCGCCGGTCTGAAAGCTCCACGGCCCTCCACACTTCCGCCTCTCTCACCACATGGCTCACCAGCCCGTTGTCCGGTGCCACGATGTAGCGCCGATCGACCTCGAGGCAGACCCCTCTCCGCTCCGTCCCCACACCGGGGTCCACGACGACCACGTGAACCGTCCGCGGTGGATAGCGGCGCCAGTAACGGCGAAGGGTCCAAGCCCCCTGATCCACGTCGCCCTGTTCCACCTCGTGGCTCACATCATCGATCACGACTCCGGGGTAGAGTGAGGCCATCACCCCCTTCATGGCGCCCACGTACCCGTCCCGGGTGCCGAAATCCGTCAGGAGTGTGATCCGAGGCATGCGAAATCAGACTCGCCGAGGGGACCGGTCCCGCCACGCCAACACCCGAAGTAGGGTTCGCACCACCTGACGGTCCCCCACAACCCGCCCCAGAGGTTCCCCCCCCCGTTCAGCCGGGTCCACCCCGGCTTGCCACAGACGAAACAGGAGTTCCGGGTACTCGGCCACGATGACATGCACCGGGCTCGCCTCCAGGGAGGCCAGGGCAGGGCTGCGAGGGAAATCCCGGTTCCTGGGCCCGGCCTTCGCCATCATTGGGCGCCCGTCCGCTGAACCTCACGGAGGGACTCCATGACCCGTCGAGCCGCTTCGCTCAGGGCCCGGGCGGCCGGCGATTCCGGAGCCCCCAGGACGGTGGGCACCCCCCGGTCGCCCGACTCCCGGATGGCCGGATCCAGAGGAATGGTGCCGAAGAGGTCCAGACCCATCTCTCGGGCCAGAGCCTCCCCTCCCCCGCTTCCGAAGATGTCCATGCGGGACCCGCAGCCCGGGCACTCGAAGGGGCCCATGTTTTCGATGAGCCCCAGGACGCGGGTGTTCACGCGCTCGAACATCTTGATCCCCCGGCGCACGTCCCCCACGGACATCTGCTGGGGGGTCGTGACCATCACGGCACCATCCAGGTCGATGGTCTGCACCAGGGAAAGCTGGGCGTCACCAGTTCCGGGGGGCATGTCCACCAGTAGGATATCGAGTCCGCCCCATTCCACCTGCTCCAAAAACTGTTTCAGGATTCCCGAAATCAGGGGGCCTCGCATGATCGCGGGCTGCTCGTCCTCCAAGAGGAACCCCAGACTCATGAGCCTCACCCCGTGGGCCTCCAGTGGTTCGATCATCTCCTGCCCCTTCTCCCCGGCCACTCGGGGCCTCCGGCTCTCCCCGAACATCCTGGGGACGTTGGGACCGTAGACGTCCGCGTCGAGAAGGCCTGTACGGAGCCCGGCCGCACCCAGCGCCGCAGCCAGGTTCGATGCCACCATGGACTTCCCCACCCCTCCCTTGCCGGAGCTCACGGCAACTACGTGGTCCACCTGGGAGAGGAGACCCGGCATGGGAGTGGGTGCGGGGACAGAACCGGGCTGCAGCCCGCCGGCGCTCCCTCCCTGACCGGGACCCGCCCCAGCGACGGCACCATCGGGGGCGGCGGCTCCCGCCGGGCCGCCTCCGGATGGGGCCTGCGGTGGCGTGTCCGACCCCTGGCCCATCTTTGGAAGCTGGACGTTCACCTTCACTTCCGTCACCCCGGGTACGGCTTCGGCAGCCGCCCGAACCTCCTTGACCAAAGCTCCGGGGTCGTCTGGACGGAGAGTGAACGCGAAGCGCACCGTTCCCGATTCGTCCACATCGAGCTCTCGGACGGTGCCGGAGCTCACCACATCGGGTCCCTCCGTACCGTGGGTCACCTGGGAGAGCGCTTCCATGACCGCCTTGCGAAGTTGCCCCTGAGCCATGTCTATCGTCACCTCACGCTGAATCATGCTTCCCGGCAGCCGAGCTACCTCGGGGCCGGATCCGATCGGTCCAGAAAACGAAAAAGCGCCCCCCCGGGTCAAGGGGGCGCCTGGGAGCACGATGCCGGGCCCGAATCTCCACTGGCGTATCCGGGGGAAGACCCCGGCGGCGATCAGACGGTCGTCACCTCGGTCACCTCGGGCACACTGCTCTTGAGGCGCTTTTCGATGCCCTCCTTCAGGGTCATCATGGAGATCGGGCAGGACTCGCACGCTCCCATGAGCCTGAGGTGCACCACCCCATCGGTCTCGTCGAAGCCCACGAACTCCACATCCCCTCCGTCGGCGTGCAGGGCCGGTCGGATCGCTTCCAGAACCTCCTGTATCTTTTCGTGCTTGGACATGGAGAAGGATCTCCGGAAGGCGGTTCGACGTCGACCCACGCGCCCGGCCGCGACTCTGGGGCCGGATCGTGGAATCAAGTTACCCTACGGGCGGGAAGGGCGTCAACGGGGCGCCGATGAAAGCGCCTTCTCTCCGGCTCGCCCATTGCCTCGGACCGGACCTCGGTTTCACTTTTCGTGTACGCGATTCCATTTCGTGCCTGTATGGAACCGATCCGGCCCGGACGGGGAAATAGGTCCGCTGGGCCGGGAATCCGCGCCCCCGGCGTCGAAACCGGGTGCTGGGAAACAGGAGCCGGGGGCGGAGGGGGAGTCCGCCTCGGAAAAAGTCGAGCCGCACTCATGAGCGAACCCAACCTCCGTCCCTACCACGAGACCGAGCCCGACCCCGGAGGGGGGGGACAGCACCTGTCCGACTACTGGCAGGTGATCACCCGCCGCATGTGGCTCGTCCTCCTGATCTTCGGGGTGACGGCGGCGTCCACGATCTGGGCCGTGTCTCAGCAGCAGGTATACTATCAGGCATCCCTCTCCGTCCAGATCAACGATCCGCTCGAGCGGACCCGAAGCCTGGTGCCGTACACCCGGGTCTCGGCCATGCAGCTCTACATCGATCCGGTACAGTCCGAGCTGGAGGTTCTGCGGTCGGCGGCGGTGGCCGGGACGGTCGTGGACGCGCTGGGCCTGAGGCTGGAGAGCCCGGATCCCGAAGCCCCCATCTCCTTCCTCGTCCGGGACGTCCAGGTGGCCCCGGACGTTCCGGAGGGTCGATACGAGCTGGTTTACGACGAGTCCGGTGAGGCGGTCCAGCTCCGGGACTCGACCGGTGAGGTCGTCGGGTCCGGCCCGGTAGGCGCTCCGCTGGACACTGGCGGGATCCGGTTCACTCCCCTGGCTCCCCCGGCCGAGGGGCGGCTCTATCCCCTTCAGGTCGTCCCCCGACAGCAGGCTGCCCGCCGGATCCGGGACAACATCTCCGCCGAACCCCGCTCGAACACGAACATCATCGACGTAAGCTTCCTCTCGGCCGACCCGCAGTTGGCGCCCGACATCTTGAACCGGGCGATGGAGACGCTCCGGGAACAGGGCGCCCGCCGAGTCCAAACAGTGGCTTCACAGGAGGTCCGATTCATCGAGGACCGTCTGGAGGAGGCCCAAGCGCAACTTGCGGTTTCCCTCGGTCAGATCCGGGAGTTCAAGGAAAGTGAGGAGTTCACCAACCTCTCCTACCAGGAGCAGGCTCTGGTGGAGCGCTCCCGGGAATTTATGGACCGGATCGAGAACCACACTGAAAGGCGGCGGGTCTACAACGAGACCCTGGAAAAGTTGAGTCAGGATGCGTTGGAGGAACCGGACCTGGCGCGCCTCACGGCCGAGCTGGCAGATGTTCCCAGCGAACAGCTCCGTTCAGCCATCGACGATCTCCGGGGCCAACACCGGGAGCTCCGCCTCCTCCAGGCACAAGGCAGGGGGGAGAGCCATCCGGAGGTCCGGGCCGCCCGTTCCGAGATCTCCCGGATGGAGTCCGACCTGGCGTCGGCCCTGGAGGCCAACCTGCAGGTGGCCGAAGAGCGGATCGCCACACTCCAGGGCCGCCTGGACGAGGTCCGTCAGGAGCAAAGGGACTTCCCATCCCTGGAGAACCGCCTCCAGACCCTCCAGGTTCAGCAACGCACGGATGAGGAAACGTACCGGTTCCTCCTTCAACAGCTACAACAGGCCCGGATCACCGAGGCGGCGGCGAACCCGTATGTGGATATCCTCGACCCTGCGGTGGGAGCCACTCCCATTCAGCCCCGGGGAACGGTAAACATCGTCCTGGGGGGTCTCCTGGGACTGATCCTGGGTCTGGGGGCCGCCTTCTTCATGGAGTACCTGGACCGGACGGTCCGGACGAGCTCGGACGTGGAAACCCTTCTGGGGATTCCCGTCCTCGGAGTGATCCCCCGTTTGCGCCGGGCTCAAGAGAGGGAAGGGATTCCCCGACACGCACAGGCCCCGCTCATCGTGGCCCTGGATCCACTGGACCCGGCGGCGGAGGCGTATCGAAACCTCCGGATGAACGTCATGTTCATGAGCACGGAGGAAAATCCCACTCGGTCCATCGTCGTGACGAGTTCGGGCCCGGAGGAGGGGAAGTCCACCACCGCCCTGAACTTCGCCATCATGCTGGCCCAGCAGCAGCAGAAGGTCCTCCTCGTGGACTCGGACCTGAGGCGTCCGGCCCTCCACCGCTCATTGGACCTTTTGAAGGAGCCGGGGCTCTCGAACCTTCTCGTGGGGGAGATGGAGCTCAAGGAGGCGGTCCGGCCCAACGTCCTTCCGAACCTGGACTTTCTCCCTTCGGGGGCCTTCCCGCCCAACCCCTCCGAGCTTCTCAACTCCAACGCCATGGCCCGGCTCCTGGAGGAGTTCCGGGAGAAGTACGCCCATGTGATCATCGACTCACCCCCGGTTCTGGCGGTGACCGACGCGGCGCTCCTCTCCACCCATACGGACGGAGTACTCATGGTCCTGCGCTCGGGCCAGACGGAGCAGAAGGCGGCCGAACGGTCAGTGGATCAGCTCCGGAGGATCGGAGTCCGGGTGTTGGGTGCCGTCCTCAACGAGGTGGCCACGGTGAGCTCCGAAGAAGGGTACTATCTCCAGTACTACCACAGCTACGAACCGCCCTCGGCGAAGCTGTCGGGCTGGGACCGGCTCCGGCAGGGAATGGGGAAGGCCCGGTCCCGATAGGCCCGGGGTGACCCCCGGTGGGCCACTCGGCCCGGATGAGATCGAGCGGAGCCGGTCGAACGTGACCCTTTCCGTCCGCTCAGGGGCCGGCGGTCAGGAAGCTGCTCAAGGCGTGGAAGGCCCCGGAGCGCCCGTTCTTGAGCACGAGCCGGCGGCGGGCCAGAGAGTCCAGGGCGTCCTCCACCGCTCTTCCCCCCGACGCGTCTTCGAGCTGGTTCGACGAAACGGTTCGGTGTGTCTCCAGGAAGGACCATCCCCTGCCCTCCTCCGGCGAATGCACGCCCACGAGCTCGTAGCGTCCCCCTCCGACCTCTGCCACCGCCGCCAGCCCGTGCCGATCCAGAACCGCCTCCACGGGCCCTCGGTGATGGTCGTGCAGCCCCTTGAAGAGGAGAAAGACCTCCGGGCGGGTCCGGGGCTCCGTCCACCGAAGCAGGAGCTTGGCCACCACCTCGTCGGCGCACGAGTAGTCCAGCACATGGACCTCGCTCAGGTCGATGACCGACAACGAGGGATGCGTGGACTCGGCCAGGCGTTCCTCCACCGCCAGCCGCACGGCACGTCCGGTGGGCCGGGTGACCAGATGCGAGTAGAGGCTCGCCACCTTCCGGGGAACGAGCCTGCTCACATCGATGGCCACCGGGTCCACGAACCCCTCACTCCCCATGGGCAAGCCTGGCCGGAAGGACGATCCTGACCTGAGAACCCGGAAACGGGACGAGGCCTTCCACCAGAGGCTCCGAATCCTCCCACTCGGCCACATCGGCGATACGGGCCGTGCCACTTCGGATCGAGATGGACCCACCCCATCGCCGGACCTGCTTTCGGATCTGTTGGAGCCCCTGACCTCGCCCCGAATCGGGAAAGCGAGTAAAACCGTGGATGAATGCCGCCTCCAACGCGGTCCCGTCTCCCCATCGGTCCCCGAAGCGCGCCGCATGCTCCTCCTCCAGTGAGCCCCGGAAGCCCCGGCCCAGGTCTCCCACTCCGATGACCAGGACGTTTCGACCGAGCCTCCGGCCCCAATGATAGACCTGCGCCGCTACCCAACCCGGAGCGTCCGCATGCTCCAGGATGTTTTGGCAAACCTCCGAAAGGATGACGGAGAATTGGACCACCGCCGTGGCCGGATATCCCAGGGACCGGGAGAGGAGGTGCCCCGCCCGGCTCTGGACCCGGTCCACCATCGCGTGGATGTGGTCGTTTTCCTGGATCGGCGTCACTTCCAGCAGGACGTCCGACTCCCCGCTCCGAGACCTGGAGCCAGGCCCACCCAACTCGAAAACATCCTGGGCCTGGCGATGAAATCCCATCCGCCCCAGGTACCCCACCACCTCGGAACCTTCAGAAAGTTGCAAGCGAGCCGAGTGTCCCGTGTGCTCCCGGAGCCAGGCGCCCAAGGCCAGTAGACCGACCATCCCCGGTGGATCCACCCAGCGGAGGTGTCGGCCGTCCACCAACACCTTCCCCTCCCCGACCTCTACGGCGGCCTCCAGCACCTCCTCCAAGGAGTCCGCATCCAACGTGGTGGGAAGGGGCAGTACTCTCATCCGTCTTCCTGAGCCCCCAAGCGTCGGGCCAAGTGGCGCCCCAGCCCCTGGGCGCCCATGTGCCGGACGTTTTCCCGGGCCACCCGGTTCGCACTGGCGATGGCCTCCTCCAAACCCTCCCCCGCCAACAGGGTGGAAAAGCAGGTGGCTCCCCACACGTCCCCACACCCGGTGGGATCTCCATCTTCCAGAGGCCCAGACGGCGGGACTGTGCCGCTTACCGACGTTCCCGGCGTGGCCAACCGGGAACGAAGAGCGGGCCACGTGAAGGGATTCGGATCGAACCCCGGACCGGCTACGTAAGCCGCTCCTTCCTCTCCCAGTGTCACGGCAATCAGCTTCACCTCGGGCCCCACCACCTCCGCCGCCAACGACCACGGGTCGCCCCGTGCCCGCCCCAGCATCTCGAACTCGTCCTCGTTCATCTGGACCGCATCAAAGCACCGCAGCCATTCCCACCAGTGTGGGAGAGGTCGCGGAACCCGGTCCCCGTGGGCGCCGATCCCCAGGAAAAGGGAGTGGAGGTCTGCGTAGAGCGGACCCTGGTACCCCTCCCGTAGGGCCTGGGCGGTGGCCAGCTCCATCTCCATGCCCGAGATGAAGTTCACGTAGAGGGCGTCGCATTCCTCCGCCAAGGGACTCAACTCGGTCCAGGTCCAAGGAGGCACGCCGCCGCGAAGGCGCTCGGACCTTCGGCCTCGTTCCCCGTAATGGAGCTCCACCTGGTTGTTGGGCTGAGGGACTACGCGAACTCCCGGCTCGTTTCGAACCCTGGGGATCTGATTTAGGAACTGAAATGCCGGCTCGGCCAGGTCCCGTCCCACTTTGATGGCCGGAAGAATTTCCCACGAAAGGGGGAGGACAACGGAGAGGGCCTCCAGGGCGTAGCCGATCCCGCCCCACTCCCGAACCGGCTCTCGGAGCCCCCCGCGTCGGTGAATGGTGTCCCAGACCAAGGTACCCACCACTCCGAGCCGCCGAGTGGCTTCCCCATATGACGGCTCGGGAAACAGCTCGGCCACGCGATCACCCCGCGTCCGTAGTCGGCAGTCGACCCGACGAGTCCAAAAGAAAAGTGGCTGCCGCCCCGACGACCCCCGCTCGATCCGGTAGGGCTCCAGGTACGATGGAGCAAGCGTCCACCCCTGACTGGAAGGCCCGCCGTCGCACCTCCCCTCGAAGGGGCGTGAAGAGAGGGGGCCCTGCCCGCGCCACTCCCCCGGCGATCACGACCGTGTCCGGGTTGAGCAGGTTTACCAGGCTGGCCACCCCGGCCCCCAGTAGCTCGGCCGTCTCCGTCATGATGTGGGTAGCGAAGGCGTCTCCCGCCACGGCTTCCCGCGCGATCACTTCTGCGGTGATCCTTTCCGGCCCGTCATCCAGGAACCTCTGGAGGGACGATTCGGTGCCGGAGCGGAGCCCCTCCACGGCCCGGGAGGCGATGTTGGGTCCGGAGGCGTATGCCTCCAGACACCCGTAGTTGCCACACTTGCAACGCCTGCCCGAAAAATTGACCGTCATGTGCCCGGCTTCTCCGGCCACGTCGGAGGCTCCATGGAAGACCCGTCCATCCAGAACGATCCCGCCTCCGATCCCGGTCCCCAGAGTAAGCCCCACCAGGATCCGACTTCCCCGACCCGCCCCTTGCCACCACTCCCCCAAAACGGCGCAGTTGGCGTCGTTGTCCAGAGCAGCAGGGAGCCCCAGGGCGTCGGAAACCCGATCGCGGATCGGAAAGTCCTTCCAACCCAGGTTCGGCGTCGTGACCACGACCCCTTCGTCCCTCCGGAGAGGACCGGGACAACCGATCCCTACCCCCAGAACCCGCTTGCCGTCCCCTCCCGAGGCCTTCAGCTCCGCGAACGCCCCGGAGGCCATCTCGGCCACTCCCTCCACCACCGCATCCGGCCCATCCGCCACTGGAGTAGGAGCGTTCCGGAGTCCCAGCACTTCCCGTCCATCCACCGATACGGCCCCGACGGTGACGCTCGTTCCGCCGATGTCCACCCCCAACACCCATTGGCGCTCGGTCATCCTCCGGACTACTCGTCCAGGGACAGGACGGCCAGGAAAGCTTCCTGGGGAATCTCCACGGCCCCCACATGCTTCATCCGCCGCTTTCCTTCCTTCTGTTTCTCCAGGAGCTTCCGCTTCCGGGTCACATCCCCCCCGTAACACTTGGACGTGACCTGTTTCCGGTACGCCCGAACCGTTTCCCGCGCCAGGATCCGGTTCCCCACGGCGGCCTGAAGCGCCACCTCGAATTGCTGGCGCGGGATGAGCTCCCGCAGTCTCTTCACCAGGCTTCGCCCATGCTCCTCCGCCTTCTCCCGGTGGATGATCACGGAGAATGCGTCCACCGGGTCCCCGTTCACCAGGATGTCCAGCTTCACCAGATCGTCGTCCCGGTATTCCAGGAACTCGTAGTCCAGGGCCGCATACCCCCGGGTCCCACTCTTGAGCTTGTCGTAGAAATCCAGGACGATCTCGGCCAGAGGGAGCTCGAAGTCCAGCTCCACCCGGGTCGGATCCAGGTATTGCATCCCCTGGAAGACACCCCTACGGTCGTGGCAGAGTTTCTGGATGTTCCCGATGAAGTCCGCTGGGCTCATGATTCGGGCCCGGACCACGGGCTCGGCGATGGCCTCGATGAGTCCGGGGTCGGGAAGCTTCGTGGGGGTATCCACCCGGAGCGTCCCACCATCGGTCAGGCGAACGTGGTACTCCACGCTCGGGATCGTGGTGATGAGCTCTACACCGAACTCCCGGGCCATGCGCTCCTGAACGATCTCCATATGGAGGAGCCCGAGGAATCCGCACCGGAATCCGAAGCCCAGGGCTGCCGACGTCTCCGGCTCGTACTGGAGAGCGGCGTCGTTCAGGCTCAGTCGCTCGAGAGCGTCCCGAAGTTCCTCGAAGTCGTCCGAGTCCGTGGGATAGAGGCCGGCGAAAACCATGGGCCGGACTTCCTGGTAGCCGGGCAGGAGCTCTGTGGCTCGGTTCGTTGCATCCAAGACCGTGTCACCGACCCGTGTATGGGAGACGTCCTTGATCCCCGCCACCACGTACCCCACCTCACCCGGCCCCAGCTCGTCGGCAGGGATCCGCCCCAAACGCTGGTAGCCCACCTGGGTCACCTCGTACTGTTCCGAGCGGGCGCCGAAGGCGATCTGCATTCCCTTTCGGAGGGTACCGTCGACGACCCGAATGCTGGGCACCGCACCCAGGTACTGATCGTAGACCGAATCGAAGATGAGAGCCCGAAGGGGTGCATCCGGGTCACCCTCCGGGGGCGGCACCCGGTCCACCACCGCCTCCAAGAGCTCGGGAACACCCGTCCCTTCCTTTCCGCTGGCCAGTAGGATCGACTCGGGGTCCACCCCCAAGAGATCCACCAACTCCTCCATGCGTCTCTCGGGCTCGGCGGCTGGGAGGTCGATCTTGTTCAGGACCGGGATGATCTCCAGGTCCGCATCCATGGCCAGGAAGAGGTTGGATAGAGTCTGGGCCTCGATCCCCTGGCTGGCGTCCACCACCAGCAGCGCCCCCTCGCAGGCCGCGAGCGAGCGAGAGACCTCGTAGGTGAAATCCACATGTCCCGGCGTATCGATGAGGTTGAGCTGGTACTTCCTTCCATCCGCGGAGATATAGTCCATTCGCACGGCGTGGAGCTTAATCGTGATCCCCCGCTCCCGCTCCAGCTCGTTGGAGTCCAGCACCTGCTCCCGC
>SKSR01000147.1 GCA_007122885.1 Gemmatimonadota bacterium | reverse complement strand
GCCGTGGAACCGTGGCCGGATCCCGCGGAGATCTTCGCCCTGAACCTGTTCGGTGCGGAGGTGCCGCTCCTCCTCATCGCCATCATGACCTTCATCCTCATCTCCAGCTCGGGGACGATGGCGTTGGCCGTCCATTACGGCTACCTGGGGGACCGAAAGAAGACGGCCCTCCTGGTGGGCGCCACGGCGATCCTGGGAGCAACCTTCCTGGGGATGCAGATCTACGAGTGGTACGACCTGATCGGTAAGGGCTTCCGGCCGTGGGAGAATCCTGAGGGGGCGGTCCAGTTCGGTAGCGTCTTCTTCATGATCACCGGCTTCCACGGGCTTCACGTGGCCGTGGGGGTTTTGTACTTGGCTCTTGTGGCGCTGAAGGTCCGTCGAGGGGGCTATGAACGGGAAGGCAATTACGAAGGGGTGGAGATCGCGGGACTCTACTGGCACTTCGTGGATCTGGTGTGGGTCTTCATCTTCGCATTCTTCTACTTGATTTAGGGAGAGCGCCGTGGCCGAGGATCACTCCATCGGGATCTATCTGAAGGTGTGGGGATGGCTCTTCGTCCTGAGCGTCCTCTCGTACGTGGTGGACATCATGACCTTCGATCCGCAGTGGATCCAGTGGACTCTCATCACGGTCTTCGCGCTTCTCAAGTCGGCTCTGATCATGCATGTGTTCATGCACCTGAAGTGGGAGCCCCTGAGTCTTGTGACGGCCATGCTTCTTCCCACGGTGCTCGTTCTCCTTCTCGTGGTCTTCGTCGCGGCGGAAGGAGCCTACATCGCCGATATTCGACGGGCGATCCTGGGGGCGTAGCGAGACGGACCATGCATGCGATGAAGAAGGGCCCGGCGAGCTTTCGGACGGTGGTCACGGCGACGGCCGGGCTTTTCCTGTGTGCGGCTCCCCTACGAGCCGATCACTATCCCTCGGCACAGGAGCTCCTGGGTTCCGCCTGGTGGGGAATCGCCCTCATGGGAGTGGTGGCCCTGGGATTCGTCGGTGGAATGGTGACCGTGGTGGTGAAGGTGATTCGCGCCGAGTCGGAGCTGGAGTCCTCGGACGGCCGGGAGGGCGGTCCGAACCCTCCGGAAGATGGTCCCTCCCCAAACGGTCGCCGGAGACCCGACCAGTAGAGAAGGCACCGGGAGCCTGCCCCGGCCCAGCGGGTTCAGAGAGTCAGTCCCCCGGCTTCGACCCCGCCAGAAGCCACGGGACGCCGCTCACGAGGAAGATCACGCCCGTGGCGACGGCGGCCACTTCCCGGTTAGCGGCTCCCTGTGCATCGCGGAACCAGCGGCCCAGGGGGGCCGTGGGAACGAGCCCCATCCCCACTTCGTTGGTTACCACCAAGAGGTTTCCTTCACGCTCCCGTGCGGCTTCGAGGGTGCGCGTCACCGCCTCCCGGCTCCGTTCGAGGGCCTGAGCTTCGCTTGCGGCTCCATCCAGGGCGTTGGCCACCAGGAGCGTGAGGCAGTCCACGATCACGGTGGAATGGCGGGCTCGAGCCAATGCCTCATTGGGTCGCCGGGGGGCCTCCAGGGTCTCCCAGGACTCGGGCCGCTCTCTCCGGTGACGTTGGATCCGCTCGGCCATCTCGTCGTCTCCAGGACTGCCCGTGGCCACGAAGGTGACCTCACCCCCGCCCAGAGCTCGGGCCCGATCGAGCGCGTAGCCGCTCTTGCCGCTCCGGGCCCCTCCCGTGATGAGCCAGATCTTCAAGGGGCACCGTCCCGGGCCAGATGGAGGAGGCGGTCCGGGTCCAGGCCTTCCGCTACCTTATCGGCCACACGGTCGATCTCCGCTTCCAACCTCCGGTGCCAGCCGGCGGACGGAGGAAGCCGGTCGCTGCCATCTCGTGCTTCGGTATGCGACGTGTCTCCGGATGGTGTCGGGCCTCCCAGCCGGACCACCCCTGCCACTTCTCGGAGCCAGTGGTCCCTGACCCGGTCGTCCGTGAAGATTCCGTGGAGGTAGGTGCCCCAGACCTGGCCTCTGGCTCGACCCAAGGGCCGTCCCTCCGAGCCGATCCAGTCCACCTCCGGGGCGCGGAGATCGACGGGGAGGCTCTTCTCGGGTACCGGCCCTGTTCGACCGTGGTGGATCTCGTACCCCATCACGATGTGTCCCTTCAGACCCTCGAAGAGGTGGGAGCCGGGCAAAATCCGGCCCCGGGAGCGAGCCGTGGATTTCTCCCGGAGGTGCTCGGTTCGAACCGAAAGGAGGCCCAGGCCCTTCTCCCTGCCTCCACTCTCCACATTCGAGGGGTCGGAGACCTCCACCCCAAGCATCTGAAAGCCCCCGCAAAGGCCCACCACGGGGACTCCCCGGCCCGCCGCTCGGCGAAGCGCTTCCGCCAGGCCCGTGTGGTGGAGCCAGCCCAGATCCGCCAGGGTGTTACGGCTTCCGGGGATCACGATGGCGTGAACGTGGACGGCCTCGTCCGGCCGGCGAACCCAGAAAACCCGAACCCCCCGTTCACTCTTGAGCGGGTCCAGGTCGTCGAAATTGGAGACGTGAGGAAGGTGGATGGCTCCGATCCAGAGCTCGGCGTCGCCGCTCTCTTCAGGGAACGCCGGTTTCCCTCCCTGGTGGCGATCGCGGAGCTCCCAGGGAGGGCTCTTTTCCGGGTCCGGGCCGCCCCGGCCTCGATCCAGGACGGCGGCGTCTTCCTCCGGGAGTAGGTGCTCCACGTAGGGGACCACCCCGAGGGTGGGAAGGCCCGTCCGTTCCTCCAGGCTTCGGGGGGCCGGGTGAAGCAGCGCCGGATCCCCCCGGAACCGATTCAGCACGAAGCCCCTCAGGTGTCGTCGGTCCTCTTCCTCCAGGAGCGCCCAGGTTCCGTACAGGGCCGCGAACGCTCCTCCCCGATCGATGTCGGCCACCAGAAGGACGGGAATCCCGGCCGCTCGGGCCAGTCCCATGTTTACCACGTCACCCTCCCGAAGATTGATCTCGGCCGGGCTTCCGGCCCCCTCCACCACCACCAGATCGTGCCGGCTTCTGAGGGATTCCAGGGCCTGGAGGACCACGGGCTCCAAGACGCGCTTCCTTTCCCTCCAGGGAGTGCGGGCCAGCTCCGGCCGGCCCCGGCCCAGGACCACCACTTCCGATCGTTGGTCACCCAGCGGCTTCAGAAGCACCGGGTTCATCTCCTCCACGGGGTCCAGTCCGGCGGCCTGGGCCTGGAGAGCCTGTGCCCGGCCCATCTCCCCCCCCCGGAGGGTCACCGCCGCGTTGTTGGACATGTTCTGGGCCTTGAACGGGGCCACCGACAGTCCCTCCCGGGAAAAGATCCTGCATAGGGCCGTCACCAGGAGCGACTTCCCGACCCCGGAAGCCGTTCCCTGGATCATGAGGCACGGCGCACGGGTCATGGAGACGCTCCCGGCTTCCTCGCCATAGGGCCTTTCGCCACCCCGCCTTCCTCGAATGTGGCCATCTCCCGGAGTATGGCCGACGAGGCTTCCAGGAACGGGAAGGCCAGGGCGGAGCCCGTCCCTTCCCCGAGCCTCATTCCCAGTTCGAAGAGGGGCGAAAGGTTCAGGGCTTCCAGCAGGTGCCCGTGGGCGGGCTCCGGCGAACGATGGGAAGCGAAGAGGTACTCCCGGACCGGCGGGCAAACCCTCACAGCGGTTAGGGCCGCGGCGGTGGCGATGACCCCGTCCGTGACCACGGCCTTTCCCGCCTTGGCACCGCCCAGGGCCACCCCCACCAGGCCGGCGATCTCCAAGCCCCCCACTTGCCCGAGGACCTCCAGGGGATCGGCGGAGGGGGCGACCCGCTCCACGGCCTCCGTGACCACCGCTCGCTTCCGGGAAACCGCCTCCGGGCCCAGGCCGCTGCCCGGCCCCACCACCTCCTCGGGAGGAGCACCGGTGAGGGCGGAGGTGATGGCCGCCGCCGCCGTCGTATTCCCGATTCCGATCTCGCCCAGGGCGAGCATCCCCGATCGGGCTCCTTCCGCTTCGGCCAGTTCCGCCCCGGCCGCCACTGCTTTTCGGACCTCCTCCCGGGTCAGGGCGGCTTCGGTCCGGAGGTTCCGGCTGCCGGACCGAACTTTCCGGTGGCGAACCACTCCGCCTTCCGGGAGGGGGGCTGCGACCCCCAGATCCGCCGCCACTACCCGAGCCGATACCGCGCCGGCCACCGCCTGGACGGCCGCTTCCCCCGCCTCCAGCACCCGGCACATCTGGCCGGTCACCTCCGGTGGGTAGGCGCTCACCCCCTCTCGGGCCACCCCGTGATCTCCGGCCAGGACGAAGACGGTCCCCGGCCCCAGGACCGGAGGCGGGTCCCCATGGATCATGGCAATGCGGAGCGCCAACTCCTCGAGTCGCCCCAGGCTCCCCGGCGGTTTGGTCAGTTCATCCAGCCGCTCGCGCACCCGGGTCGGGTCGGCCCTTCTGGGAGGTGTGACGGAGGCCGCCAGCACCTCCACGCTTTCCGGTTCGTCTGGACCAACCCTGGAAGCGGAATTTTCCCGGGGGGATCCCGTCCGTCTCATGGAACCATCCATATGCGGTGGGCCTTCGTCCCGGGTCAGAGTTCGATGCCGGGCTGAGCTCCCAGGCCCCGGGTCCGGTACGGATGCTTCACTTCCTGGACCTCGGAGACCAGGTCCCCGAACTCCACCAGCTCTTCGGTGGCCTTCCGCCCGGTGATCACCACGTGGGTTCCCTTCGGGCGGGCCTCGAGGACGGAAAAGACCTCATCGTGGTCCAACCATCCGTAGGCCAGGGCGTAAGTCAGCTCGTCGAAGACCACCAGGTCGTACTTCCCCGAATGGAGTGCTTCGGCGCACCGAGCCCAGCACTCCCGTGCGAGTCTCCGGTCCTCCTCGATGGACTCGCTCAACCAGGTGAAACCCGCGCCCATGGACACCACCTCGACTCCCAACCGGCGGGCGCCCACGTGCTCTCCTCGCTCCACATCGGTGGTCTTCACGAACTGGTACATGGCTGCCTGCATCCCCCGGCCCACTGCCCTCAGGAGGAGGCCGAGAGCCGCCGTCGTCTTCCCCTTGCCATTGCCCGTGTAGATGAGGACGAGCCCGGTCCTCCGTTCGCGGGGAGGAAGGGGATAGGGTCCGGGGGTCCGGGTCTTGGGGACCGGGGCCTTGGGGTGTCTCTCCGCTTCCATCGGCTCGTGTTCTTTCATGGTGAGGCCTTCGGGTCGGGGTTGCCTTCAAGGGTCGCGGTCGTAACAGGGTTTGCCGGACCTTCCTCCGAATCGGGAAAACGGGAAATCCGGCTTTTCTTGCCGGAGGACGTTTCGGGTGCCACGAGAGTCCAGGCACCGGCCGGGCTCCTTCGCAGCTCCACGAAGCCTCCGGTAGGGGGCATGAGGAGCCGGCTCTTCGAGAACGAACCGAAAGTCAAAAGGGCGTGAATCATCCCGATCACGCCCCCGTGGGCCACCACCACCCCTCTTCGGTCACCCGTTCGGACCTCGGCGAGCCAGCCGGCCACCCTGGCTCGGAACTCCTTCAACGTTTCTCCGCCGGGCGGTGGAGCGGCCTCCGGGTCCGCGGCCCACTCCCTGAAGAGGTTTCCGTGGGTGCTCTCGTTCTCCTCCCACGTGGATCCGTCGAAGACTCCGAAGTCGTACTCTCGGAGTCGAGCGTCCGGTCGGAGCCGACCTTCCGGAAGAGCCAGGCGGGCCGTCTCCCTGGCCCTCCGAAGGTCGCTGGTCCAGACGATCTGACCCTGGGACACGGAGCCGGCGAGCCTGGACCCCAGGAGCCGGGCCTCCGCACGGCCTGCCTGAGAAAGCGGGGGATCGGACGCTCCCTGGAGGCGACGGGCTTCGTTCCACGCCGTGGCCCCATGACGGGCCAGGATGAGCTCGTTCATCGGGCCGGAGTGAGCGCGGCGAGGAGCTCGTCGTTCTCCTCCGGCCTCCGGACGGCCACCCGCAGGTGCTCGGGAAGACCGAAGGAGGTACAGTCCCGGACCCGGATTCCCCGTTCCGCGAGTCGGACACCCACTTCAGCCCCCGCGGGCCCCACGTGCGAAAGGATGAAGTTCGTGGAAGAGGGAAGGGGAGCCCATCCCTTCTCCCGGAGTTCGGCGGCGAACCGTTTCCGTTCGTTTCTGCAGCGAGTCAGGGTGTCCTCCAGGTGGGCGAGACCCTCCGGGGACAGGGCCGCCGTCACCGCGGCTTGGGCCGGTGCGCTCCCGTCCCAGGGAACCGCGGCGGCGTCCAGGGCTTCCAGAAGGATGGGATGGCCCGCGACGGCCCCCGCTCTCGCTCCCGCCAGGGCCAGATCCTTGGTGAGGGAGTGGATCACCAGAGCCCGTCCCCGCTCCCGCTCTTCCCGCAGGGGAAGCGGAGCGAACGTCCCGGCCGAGAAGGAACCGAAGGAGGTATCGAGGACGAGGAGTGAATCGGCGGGCAGTGCCTGGGCGATCTCCCGGAGCGCGTCGGTGGGTACGGTTTCGCCGGTGGGGTTGTTGGGCAGGCAGAGGAAGACGAGTCGGGGAGCCACCTTCCGGCAGGCCCGGACGAGCTCGGGAACGGGGAGGTTCAGGCCCGGGGATATGCAGGGGATCCCTTCCACCTTTCCTCCGGCCAGAAAAACGGCCCGAGCATACTCACCGAAGGTGGGCTCCGGGAGCACCACCCGTTCCCCGGGACGGAGGAAGACCCGGCAGACCCGGTGAATCGCCTCACTCGCTCCCGGGACGAACCGGATCCGGTCCGTGGCCTCACCCCACACCCGGGCAAGGGTTCTGCGAGGAGCCCGGGCCTCCGGGTCCGGGTACTCCTCCACATCGGCTCGTGCAGCCGCCTGCAGGGTTTCCGGAGCTGCCCCCCACGCGTTCACATTGCTGCTGAAGTCGATACGGACCGGACCCTCCAGGGCGGCGCCGCTCTTCTGCGGTCCGCCGTGGACCGCCCGGGGCGTCCCCGCAACTCGGGAAAGGGGAGTGATCACTGACTCCTCCTTCCACGTCCGGTCCGCCGGGAGCGAAGAAACGAAATGGTGCCGGCTACCATCCCGGCCCGGAGGGAAGCCCGCTCCACGAGAGCGCAGGCTCGGGCCACGTCCGAAGGGTCGGGCGGACGGCCTTCCGGGTTCAGGATGTGGTGGCCGTCCTTTTCGAGACGAACCCCCAGAGCACCGGCCATGGCGGCCATGGGGCGCCCGCCGTTGGGGCTCGCCGTTCGGGCTCCGTCCCTCAGCCAGATCCGCAGCGCTCGTCGGCTCGAACCCGAAGTCCCCCGGGCGGCTCCCACCAGGAGCGCCGCGGCCAGGCGCGCGGGGATGAGGTTCGCCGCATCGTCCAGTCGGGCGGCCGGACGCCCGTAGTCCCGAAGCTCCGGGGTTCTGTGGCCCAGCATGGAATCGGCCGTCTCCACGAACCGGTAGGCGTACGAACCCGGAACGCCTCCCACCTCGAACCAGAAGAGGGGGGCGACGACCCCGTCGCTGAAGTTCTCGGCCAGGGACTCGATGGTCGCCGAAGCCACACCGGTCCGGGAGAGCTCGGCGGTGGGGCGTCCCACCAGGTCCCGCCCCACCAGGGACCGAGCTTCCTCCAGCCGACCCTGTTCCAGCGCGGCACGGACGCGTGCGCCTGCGGCCAACAGCTCCCGGAGAGAGATGGCCTGGCTGAGGGCGAGACCCCCGGCGACTACGGACCAGGGGGGCCGGATCCGGTCCAGTCCGGCGGCCACGGTGGCACCCGCCCCGGCAGAAAGGGCCGCCCCCTGCAGGACGGCGGCGGCTCCGGCCGCGGAGGAGTGGTGTCGTCGGAGCCGTCGGTCCCGTTCCCGTCGGACTTGGAGGAGACGCCCCATGCCCCGGACGGGGTGGAGCACCGGGACTTCCCCGATGAACCGGTCGAGAGCCAGCGCCACGGTGGAAACCCAACTCATCCGGCGGGAGCTCCGGCAAGGGGAACGAAGGCCAGGAGAGCGGCCACCTCGGCCAGATGACCCACCGCACCGTGCCCGTCTCCCGTGAGACCGGAAAAGCGCCTGGAGAGGAAGAGGGCCCAGGGGAGCGCCACCGCCCCCGCCAGGAGCACGGCCATCGCCATGCCCGGCAACGGAATCCACCCACTCACCAGGAACAGGCACCCCAGAGCCGCCAGGGACGCCCAAAAGGGCCTGCCGTGGGACGTGAATCGCCTTCCCAGCCCTGACGCCGAGCCCGGCCGGGCCATGGCCAGGGAGAGGGCCATGAACCATCGTCCCACGACGGAGGCCACCAGAACCGCAGCCGGCGCCACCACGGTGAGCGCGCCGAAGCGCAGCAGAAGGGAAAGGCCGCTTCCCGTGACCCCATAGGCGCCCACCCGGGGGTCCTTGAGGATCTCCCTCCGTCCTTCCGGCGAGCCGGAGAGGAAGGCGGCATCCAGGGTGTCCATCCACCCGTCCTCGTGGAGGGCTCCCGTGATAACGATCCAGAGCGCCAACGCCAGGGCGGCCCGGGGCAGGACGGGAAGAGGGGAGGCCAGGACCAGGGCCACGGGAGCCCCTACGGCGAGACCCACCACGGGAAACCATGCGGGTGCCCACGGGAGTCCCTCTCCCCGTCCGGCTCCCGGGACCGGGAGGACCGTGAGGAACCGGAAAGAAGCCGCCAGGCCGGCCACGGGCCCAGCTGGGCGGGCTTTCTCACTCACCGGTCCTCCTCCGGCCCGGAAAGATGCGGGCCGGTTGGCCACTCCTCCCCATCGGGAGGCCCGGCCAGGGGGAAGACCTGGGGAGCCCCTTCGTCCGGTCCGGGGCCCGGGTGGGGAAGGATGGAGACCGGCCAGCCGTAAACTTCCTCCACCCGGGACTGGGTCAGGACTTCGGCAGGCGGGCCTTCGGCCGCTGCCCGGCCCCGATCCAGGAGAAGGATCCGGTCCGCGAAGCGGGCCGCCAGGTTCAGGTTGTGGGTCACGACCACCACGGTCATTCCCTCGTCCCGAGCCAGTTCCCGAAGCAGCCGGAAGATCGCCATCTCGTGGCGGACATCCAGGGAGGCGGTAGGTTCGTCCAGGGCCAGGCTCTCGGGCTCCTGAGCCAAGGCTCGCGCGATCCGTACCCGCTGTCTCTCCCCCCCTGACAAGGTGTCCAGGAGACGGCCGCCGAAATCGGTCACCGCGCAACGCCTCAGCGCCCGCTCCACCGCTTCCCTGTCATGGGGTCCCTCGAACCTCCATGGCCCCAGGTGGGGATATCGTCCCATAGCCACCAGGTCCCTGACCGTCAGGGGGAAGGGAGCCTCCTCCAACTGGGGCACCACTCCCACCTTGCGAGCCAGCTCCCGCTCGCCCCACGCCCTGGGAGGAACTCCCCGGTAGAGTGTTCGACCCCCGTCCGGGTCCAGGGCACCGAGGAGGACCTTGAGCAGGGTCGACTTTCCCGATCCGTTGGGCCCGATGACCCCGCAGACCATCCCTTCCTCCACGGACAGGTCCACGTCCCGGAGCGCCGGGGCTTCGGCTCCCGGATACCGGAAGGTGAGGCTCCGGGCCGCGAAGACGGCGGGACGGCCGGCTTCCGGGATGGATGGCGAGCTCTCGGCGGCAGGCGTCACGGGCGCCCACTCCGGAGGAGGAGGATCATGAAGACGGGAACCCCCAGCAGAGCGGTCACCACGCCGGTGGGAAGCTCCGCCGGCGCCACCGCCGTTCGGGCCACCGTATCGGTGAGAAGGAGGAAGGTGGCTCCGGCCAGAAAAGAGGCCGGGAGTAGGAGCCGGTGGTCGCTGCCCCAGAGGAGACGCACCCCGTGGGGAACGATCAGGCCTACGAACCCGATCACGCCGCTCACGGCCACGGCGGCCCCTACCAGGAGGGATGTGGCCAGGTAGGCTATCAGCTTCACGAGCCGAACCCGGGCCCCCAGATGATGTGCGGTGGCCTCACCCACGGCGAGCAGGTTCAAGGGTCGGCTCAGGGCCAGGAGGACCCCCACGGTGGGTACCAGGAACGCGGCCAGAAGGCCCGCCGAGGACCAGCTCGCTCCCGTCAGGTTCCCCATCATCCAGAAGACCGCCGAGCGAAAGGACTCCACATCGGCCAGGGTCAGGAGGAGGAGGATCACCGAGTTGAAGAAGGCGGCCACGACCACGCCGGCCAGGATGAGCACCCGGGAGTCCAGGCGGCGGTTCACGGAGAGGGCGATCCGGAGAACCAGGAGCATGGAGACGAGGGCACCCACGAAGGCGGCCAGGGGCACGGCCCATTCCCACCGGACGGACCACCCCAGGACCACGGCCCCCACGGCTCCCACGGCGGCTCCACCCGAGACCCCGAGGACGTAGGGTTCAGCCAGTGGGTTTCGGAGGATGGCCTGGAAGACGGCTCCGCAGATCCCCAGTCCCCCACCCACCAGGGCCGCCAGGATCGCCCGCGGAAGTCGAAGCTCCATGAGGATCGTCCGGGTCAGGGGATCTCCGGAGCCGGACAGTCCGGCGAGCACTTCCCTGGTGGGGAGGGCGGCGGCACCCACCAGGACGCTCGTTCCCAGGGCCACCAACAGGAGAACCGAGAGCCCTCCCAGACGCAGGGGCAGCGTCGCCGCGCTCACCGGGGCGACCGTTCCTGCGGGAGCCGCTCGGGATGGAGGAAAGCCGCCAGGGCTCGTGCGGCTTCCACCATCCTGGGGCCTGGCCGGTTGAAGAGGTCGGGGTCCACCACCAGCACTCGGCCGGCCCGTACCGCCTCCATCTCTCGCCATCCGGATCGGTCCCGGAGCCAGTCGGGTTCGGGCTCCGTTCCGTCGTGGGTCCCGGCGGCCACCACGGCGTCCGGGTTCCTCCGGACCGCCTCCTCCAGGCTCACTTGGGGCCATCCCGACCCAACATCGCCGAAGACGTTTCGGCCTCCGGCCACGGTGATGAGGCTGTCCAGATAGGTTCCCCTTCCCGTCGTCACGGGCGGATCGTGCCAGACCACGTAGAAGACCGATGGAGGGGAAGCGTCTGCCGTGGTCGCGGCCACCTCTTGAAGCCCCCTTTCCAGGGCCTCCTTCAGGGAGTCGGCCCGAGCCTCCACCCCCAAGAGGTGGCCCAACCTCTCGGTATGACGCAGAACGTCTTCCACGCTTTCGCTTTCGGCAGCGTAGGTCCGGATCCCCAGGTCCTTCAGGCGCGCCACGAGACGCCCGTCCCCGGCGTCGGCCCAGGCGATCACCAGGTCCGGAGCCAAGCGACCCACCGATTCCAGGTTGGGGTTCATTCCTCCCCCCAGATCCGGGAGATCCTGGATCCGCGGGTCCCGGTCGTGTCGCGTTCGGGCCAGGAGCCGGTTCTCGACTCCCAGAGCCAGGACGAGCTCGGTGGCCGAGGGAAGGAGGGAGACAACCCGTCGAGCCTCGGGCTCCACCTGAACCGTTCGGCCCAGATCGTCCAGAACGGTAGCGTGGCCCGAGGGCTCGGCCTCAGCGGCTTCCCGCGCAGGGTCGGTCCCGGCCCGATCCCTCCCTTCCGGACCGGATCGGGAGTCCTCGCTCCCTGGGCCACACCCGGAAGCTGCGGAGATGACCGCCAGAGCCAGGGCGAGAGAGCGGAGCCCTTTCCACCCAGGCGACTTCCCGGCTCGGGGGATCCAGGAACGTCTCATTGGTCAGGGACGGGCCCGGCGAGAGGAGCGGGTGCGTCGGCGTAGGACATCGTTCCGGCGGCCCACTCGTCCCTTCGAAGGCCACCTGGAATCAGCTTCAGATCGTGGATCCTGAGGAAGTCCAATTCCTCCCTGGCCAATAACTCCGAGACCAAGCCCGGACGTCCGAAGCCAGGAGCGAAGAGGAGGCCGAACACGGTTCCGCTGTGGGCTCGATTGAGGCCCACCGCTCCCGACAGGCGGACCACGCGGAGGAGGGGGGTGAGAAGGGGGCTCGGGAGCAAGGCTTGATGAAGCCGGGAGCTGGCCGTAGCCGCATGGCCCAGTTGCTGAGGGTCCCCGGTCCGGATGGCGCGTCGGGCCTCCCGGAAAGCCCGGTTCCAGCCGGACACGAGCTCCGGGCCCGCCCGGTCACTTCCGGACACTCGTCGGTTGAACGCCTCCGTGTCCACTTCCTCGGGCGGCTCCACCGCCACGATCCGGAGGGGGGGAGGAGGGCCCAGCTCCTCCCGGATCCTTCCTTCCCGGTGGTCGAAGAGGGTCAGGTCGGGGAACATGGTCCCGTCGGACGGCTCCACGGAGAGGGCGACCCGGGCCAGGAGGTTCGGCTCCAGCGGGTGGCCCAACGCGTTCAGAGCGGCGCCGGCCGCCGCTGTCACATCCGCCGTGCTGCTCCCCATTCCCTTCCCGCGGGGCAGGGGCGAGTGAAGGTCGAGCCGTCCGCCCCGGATCGGTAAGTGCTCCGGGGCGTCCCGGCTCGGGGCCCGGTCCTGCACTCCCCGAAGAACCACCCGGATCGCCCGAAGAGCTTTGTCGGCATCGACGGCGGGGGTCCGGAAAGCCGGATTCTCCCGATCAGGGGTGAAGTGGGCCCGGGCCCACCGGTCCACGGGGCAGGGCACCTGGAGCCACCGGCCGGCCGGAGCACCCTGAACCAATTCCCCGCAGCTTCCGGGGGCCCGAACCCACTCCATTGGCCGTTCCTTACTCCCGGATTTCCGTGAAGGCGATCCCGAAGGGACAGATTCCCACCGCGATCTCCTCCTCCTCCTCCAAGGTGGAGGGATCGAACCGGTGAGCCGTGGATGGTTCCTCGCAGCCTGGGTTGAGGGCGTAGAGCCGGCCCTCCGAATCGAAGGCCACACCCGACGCGGAAGGGATGCCCCCGGGCTCGAGGGCGTCCTCCGGAGACCGGACGAAGCTTTCGGCGTCCGGATCCCACACGGCCACGCCGTACGAGAACGCACCCACGAAGACGTTTCCGTTCGGTCCGACGGCCACCGAACCCGGGAAGTCTCCGAAGCCCTCGTGGTGTGCCACCTCCTCCAGAGCATCCGGGTCCACCACGGAGAGGGAGCCGTTTTCGGCTCCGAAGGACCCGCTGTGCACCACATAGAGGAGCCCGTCCGTGCCCACGGCCATGGCGCTCGAGTTTCGGCCCGAGAGCTCTATGGTGGCGAGCTGCGAGAGCTCGATGGCGTCCAGGACGGTGATCGTCCCGTCCCGGGCTGGCTGGAACTCCTCGTCGAGCTCGGCGTTGAGGACGAAGATCCGTCCGTCCCGGACGTGGATCTCCTGGGGAAAGGCTCCCACCTCCACCTCGGGCCCTACGGATTCCTCGGCCAGATCCAGGAGCGAGATGGAATTGAGCCCGGGATTGGCCACCACCGCCTGCGTATCGTCCAGGAAGGCTGAGCCGGTGGCTCCCGATCCCTCCGGGAGGCTGAGCGTTCCGATTCTGGTCCCGTCCCTGAGATCCACCACGGCGGCCGCCGGGACGGTTCCCATGGGGATGAGGGCCCGGTCCCCACGGACGGAGAGGCTCACCGGGCTTCCGTCCGGCCCTAGCTCCACGGTCTCCGTGTCCTCAGGGTCGTCGGTGGAGAAGACGGTGAGGGAGAGATCCGTGGAATTCGTGACGACCCCTATTTCCTCGCTTACGGTTGGCTCGGGGGTGACTCCGTCATCCTCGCAGGCTCCCAGAGCGAGAGCGGCCAAGAGGGGCAGGGCCAGCTTCACGTATCGGAGGGGGCTCCCCTTGCGGGGAAGTTGGATCTCAGAGTAGGCGTGGTGTTCCGCGTTTGTCATCTCTTGTGCTCCTCAGTATATGGATCGTTCAAATTCGAAGGTTGGGTTTGGATGCTTGGACTTCGTCCGGCATGGCTGGGGCCGCGGTGACGGTCTCAACCGTCGGAGCGCGGTGCCACTTGGTCCCGGTCCGGTGTGACCGGACTCTCCTGTCCGGGGCTCCGCACTCTCACCTGCACTTCCCACGTCCGGCCGGGCTCGGGGAAGGCGAAGATGAACGATTCCCTCCCGTCCAGCAGCCGGTCCACCCGAAGAGCGGGGTCCACCGTCCAGTCCCCCACCTGGAAACGCCCCCGAAGGTTCAGGTCGAAGCTCCAGAAGGAGGGCAGAGCGTTTACGCCTGAAGGGACCGGGTACCGGGTTCCCAGGAACTGGGCTTCGACTCCGGCCTCCCAGCCCGGGGCGGCCTCCCACCCGACTCGTGCCGATCCCGTGTTCCGAGGTCGGTAGACGACCTGGGAGCCGCTCCGACCCCCGCCCCTGGCGTAGATGACCCGGGCATGGCCGAAGGAACCGGACGCCCGCAGACCGGAGGCGGGGTGCTCCACCTCCACTCGGGCGTCGAGTCCGCGGCGCTTCACGTCCACGTTTCGAGGGCTCCAGACGAACCGGAAGTCGGGGCTCCAGACGATCATGCCGCGAACGTCCCCTCGAAACAGGGCCAAGCGGGTCGAAATGCCCAGGCCGGCCACCGTGGCGTGGCCCGAGGCGCCCAGCTCCCATTCGGAAGGAATCCTCTGGGCCTTCAGCTCCGGGTTCGGTGCTACGGCCACTCCTTCCTGGAAGAACTGATCGCCGAGGGTGGGCGGACTGAACGCGCTCCGGTGGGCCAGGTGGAGTGAGGCGTTCCCCGATCCCAGGGTCGCCGTGAGGTCGTGGCTGAAGGTCCCCTGGCCGCTGATCCCGTCCCGGTGGAGACGGCCGGTGGCCGAGAGGGTGGGGGATGCAAACAGACCGGGGGCCCGGACGGCGGCCTCCGCCCAGCCGCCCAAGTCCGTGCGGACGGTGGGGGCTCCATCGGCCAAGGCCGATGCGGCCACGTTCTGGTGATCCACCTCCAGTCCGGCGCCGCCGCGAAGCTCCCGGTCACCCCAATCCGTGGAGCGCTCCAGCTCGGTTCGAAGGCTGGCGTGGGCCATCCGGGTCCGGTCGTCGTAGGCCGTACCGAAGGGAGGATCCGGGTCCCGGTGCTCCACCTCCTGAACGGTTCCCGAGAGGGCGGCCCTGAAGCCGCCTCCCGGAAACGATCGGTCCCAGGTGGCGCTCCCCCGCCCCCGCACGGTGTTCTGCCGGGCTGTCCGGGAGGGGGCGAAGCTCTTTCCCGGAAGGCCTCTTCGAAGCTCTTCCCAGCGTAGCCGGCTCCGGAGGTCGCCACCCGCGAGATCTCCGGAAAACGCAAGCCCCAGTGAGCGCCGTCGTTGGTCGGCGTTCTCCCGGGTCCGATCTCCCCCTCCGACCTCCTCGGGCCTTCGGAAGGAGAACTCTCCCGACTGCTCGCTCCATTCGGCGGAGCCGCCCAGATCGAAGCCGTTCCACTCACCCCCTGCCGAACCTTCTCCCCCCCAGCGGCCCAGGGACCCGCTCCAGAGCCGCTGGGAGACCTGGCCGGAGGGCCCTCGGGTCTCCACCAGCACCGCTCCGCCCTGCGCTCTGGGACCGTAGCGGGCGGATCGGGCTCCCGGAAGGACCCGGATCTCTTCCACTGCGGCGGCCGAGAGGGTGGAGAGGTCCGCCTCGCCGGTCACAGGATCGTTGAGGGGAATCCCGTCCACCAGGACCAGGACGGCGTCCGCTCCGCTTCCCCGGAGACTGACGGTGGCTCGTCCTCCAGGTCCCTCGCTCCGCACCGTGACCCCCGGCAGGGCCCCCAGGAGCTCCCCCGCTGTTCGGGCTCCGGACCTCTCGATGGTTGCCCGATCCAGCCGTTCGACGCCCGCCCTCTCCTCCCGGTGTCCCTCCACTTCCAAGCCCTCCAGCTCGAGGGCTCGGACCGGAAGCTCCAGAAGGACCTCGGACACCATCCCGTTCTGCACCTGGACCGTGCGGGTGATCCGGCGGTAGCCCGGGGCTTTCACCGTGATCTCGTGCTCGCCCGGGTCCAGGCTCCGGAGCCGGAACTCGCCCGACCCGTCGCTCCGGGCCGAACGCCCGCCACCGAGTACCGTCACGGAAGCGCCTCGAAGGGGGGTTCCCGTGGTAGCGTCCACAACGGTTCCGTGGATCTCGCCGGGCCATTGGGCGTCGCCGGGAGCCGGAGCCGCCAGGAGCCATCCGCCTACGGCCAAGAGGAAGACGGTGGCCCGAGAAAGGGGCGAAGGAGAGAAGGGGGAGCGGTTCCTGCAGGCCCCCACCGAGATGGAGGGAGGGAATACCTTCCGAGCCCACGCCCCGGAGCTCTCGCGAAAGCCGGCGCTTGGGCCGGAAGTCGGGTTCCGGCGGAAACGACCTGATGCCTGCAAATGAAAAGCCCGCATCTCTTCCCCTCGAAGAGTGTCAGGACGTGCGGGCGAACAGGTCTCCTGGCTCGAGGCGGCTCACCTCGCCTTCCCGGAGGCGTCGATTCCTCCAGTGGCGTCGCTGAGGTGGCCGTTCCGGATCCTTCCGGAGCCTCTCACAGTGGCGGGGCCGCGCCGGATTCTCACCGACTTCCGAGATGCCTCGCCCGCGTTACGCTCTGATTGTCGAGGAAAAGGGTAGGGGGAGCCGGGGTCGGGCGTCAACCCGGGGAGTCATCCCCACACCACCAGGACCGTGGCACCGAAGACGGTGATGGCGGAGCCCAGGAGGCGAGGGGCGAGGGCCCGCTCCCGGAAGGCGGCCCACCCGAGCACCACGGCCAGGAGTGATCCGGCGCGTTTGATGCTCAGGACGTACGAGGCCAGGGCCAGTCGAAGGGCCTCCATCTGGAGGACGAACATGGCGGCGAAGAGGAGTCCGTGGATCGCCAGCCAAAGGGGCCCCGCGGCTCCGAGCGCGGTCATCAGGGGGACGGAGCCTCGCCCCGTCGAATCTCCATTTTCCCCCTTCCACCGGGTCAGGAAGAACAGAGGGAGGAAGGTGCACGACAGGGCCGCCGAAAGGGCCACCCCATAAAAGGCCGGAGACGAGTCCAGGACAGCCACCCGGTCCACCGTTCCCGCCACGGCCCAGAGGACCGCCACGGCCATCGCCTTTCGAGCTCCCGGGCTCGCGCCGAGAGCCCGGAACGGCCCGATCAGGTCCCGAGCTACCCGCGAGTCGAAGTTCAGGAGGTAGATCCCCAGAACCATGAGGATGATGCCCACCCCTCCCCAGGGACCGGGAAGCTCCCCCAGGAGGACCCACTCCACCGGCACCATGAAGAGGGGGCTCAGGGCCAGGAGGGGGTAGGTCACCCCCAGCTCCCCGTCCCGAAGGGCCGAGAAGAAGAGGTAGATGGAGGCGGTGTTGACCAGGGAGGTGGTGATCAGGGCCGGCCAGAAGCGAGGACCCAGATCGGGAACCCCGGTGGCCGCCAGGTAGAGGACGAAGAGGGGAAGGGAGAATAGAAAGAGGCTCCAGGCGCCCAGGAGGGAGCCCACCCGGGCCGCCGTCTCCTTGGACCAGGCTCCGTGGAGCGCATAGAAGACGGCGGTTCCCGCGGCCAGGATAACCCAGGTCACCGGTCCGGCATCACTCGCCCATGAGCGTCACGGCGATCCTGCGCTCCCGGGGGCCGGTGTCGAAGTCCATGAGGACGATCTGCTGCCAGGTTCCCAAGGGGATGCCGCCCTCGTGGATGGGAAGGGCGAGTGACGGCCCCACGAGGCTGGCCCGGACGTGGCTGTGTCCGTTGTCGTCTCCCCATGTCTCCTCGTGGAGGTAGCGGCCCTCCCGCGGGGCGATCCCTTCCAGGGCCGCCGCCAGGTCCCTCTCCACCAGCCCGGGCTCGAATTCGGTGGTGGTGAGGGCGGCGGTGGAGCCGATGACCATGAGGGTCGCCTGGCCCACTCGGATACCGCTCCGCCTCACCGCCTCCTGAACCTCCTCGGTCAAGTTCAAAATGTGATCGTTTCCTTCGGTTTCCAGGGGCAGCAGGTGGGATTGGATCTTCAATGTGAATCCTCCCGGAGGTTTACGAGTCCGGGCTCCGATATCGGAGCCCGGACCGGCAAGTAGGGGTCAAGGGCGAGGTTCGCCCGGGACGTCGGGCGGATCCTGGACCCAGCCCTTCCTCTCGAGCTCACGCTCCTCGGGCCAGACCTCGTCCAGGGTGTCCCCCTGGTAGAGCCGACCGTTCTTCATCACGTAGCCGACGGTGTTCGTGTTTCTCAGATCCTCCAGGGGATCTCCGTCCAGAATCACCAGATCCGCCAACTTTCCCGCTTCGACGGTTCCCAGGTCCCCGTGGAGCCCGATGGCCTCGGCCCCCTGGATCGTGGCGGTCCGGAGGGCATCATGGTTCGAAAGTCCGCCGGCGGCCATGGACCAGAGCTCCCAGTGGAACCCCAACCCCTGGAGCTGGCCGTGGCTTCCCACGCCCCCTCGGCCGCCGGCCTCCACGATCTTCCGGAGTCCCTCGGCATGCTTCTGGAAGACGTGCTCCTCCTCCATGAACCACCCGTCGTTCCGGCGACGGGCCCGTTGCGCCAGGTCACTCTGGGGCGTGAAGTACTGGAGTTTCTCGTCGTGGTACGGGTTTTCCTCGGCGAACCAGAAGTTTTCCCCCCACGGACCCCCGTAGGCCACCAGGAGGGTGGGGGTGTACGCCATACCCGATTCGGCCATCAGGGTGACCACGTCTCGGTACAGGGGGTGTACCGGCAAGCTGTGCTCCAAGCCCGGATAACCGTCTATGGCCAAGGTGAGATCGTAACCGAAGACCAACCCCCCCTCCGTGGTGGGCATCAGCCCCAGCTCCTCCGAGGCCATGATGATCCATTGCCGTTGTTGCCGGTTTCCGGCCATGTACATCTTCACGGTCTTCGTATCGTAGTAGTCGCTGTAGCGGCGCAGTATGTTTCGGGCGTGGTCCAGGTCCCGGATAGGGTCTTCCAGGTAGTCTCCGAAGACGCCGGGGCCAGTGGAGTAGATTCGCGGCCCTACCATGGCCCCGGCCTCCACAAGGTCCCCGTAGGTGAGGACGTCGGTGGTCGCGGTCTGCGGGTCCCGGGTGGTGGTGACTCCGTAGGCCAGGTTCGCCAGATACATCCACACCTGCTCTCGCTGAATCCCCCATTGGGGCCACATGTGGGAGTGGATGTCCACGAAGCCCGGGACCACGGTCCGACCCTCCAGGCCCAGCTCTTCCGCTTCCTCGGGTATGTCCACCTCACCTCGTGCACCCACCGCTTCGATCCGGTTGTCCCGAACCAGCAGGTCTCCGTCCTCGATGACCTCGTCGCCCACCATGGTGATGATGCGCGCCCCTCGCAGTGCCAGCACCCCCTCGGGCATGTCCCGCTCCACGACGATCTCGACCCGCTCCTCCGTGGGCTCGTAGGCTGGGGCGGCCTCCTCGTCGTCGTCCCGGTCCCGGGCGTCCCGCTCCACCTCCCGGGCCTCCTCCAGATCGTAGACGAAGTGCGCCGGGCCCAGGGACCAGTGGACCTGCTCCCCATCCGTGGACCACGCGGGGAAGCGGCCGCCGATCTCCGTGAGCCGGCGGGTGGGAAACGAGGCTTGGTCGGGTGATGAGACGTCGATGGTGGGAGCCTCGCCCACAAGGGGAAAGCTCAGGACGTAGATGTCGTTGTTCACCCGCGCCAGGGCCCGGTCACCGTCGGGTGAGCGGAGAATCACGTCCGCCCGGTTGGGTTCGGTGGCACCCGGCCGGACGTTCCCCACCACCTGCACGTGTTCCCGTTCATCGGTGCCGTCCCACCGCACGGACACCAGTCCCCGCTCCGGATGGAAGAGGTGGATCCGTTCGGCGTCCTCGGTGAAGTGGGGCGCGGCCCGACCCTCCGTGGGCGCGATGGTGGAGGCGTCCCCTCCGTCGGCCGGAATCCAGACCAGATCGTCGGCGGCCTCGGGCGAAGTGGGCCCCGTCGCCTCCCGCCACGCCCTGGCCGGACCCCGGATGGTCACGATCCGGTCCCCGTCCGGGGACCAGGCGGGACTCTGGTAGAGGGCCTCTCTTTCCGAGAGCCGCTCGGGCTCCCCGTCTCCATCGGCCCGGACGCGCCAGAGGTGGCCACCCTCCTCCTCGGACCAGGTCACATATCCGATCCACGTCCCGTCCGGGGACCACGTGGGTTGGGCCTCGGTGTGGTCCTGATCCGTCAGGCGGCGGGGCTCCCCTTCCGGCCGCTCCATGACGTAGAGACGGTTCAGGGCGGTGAAGGCGACCCGCTCACCGTCGGGGGATGGAACCAGGTCCCGGATCTCCCTGGCGTGGAAGGTGGGATCGTCGTCCACCGGGTACTCGGTGAAGAGGTCCGGACCCACTTCCACCTCCACCTCGGCGGTGAAAGGGACCTCCGTCGGTTCGGATCCGTCCACGGGAACCCGCCAGATGCCCCCTCCGTACGAGGCCACCAGCTCCTCGGAATCGGGGGTGAAGGCCATCCCCGGCAGGACATCCCCGTCGGCGATCGACTCCTTGTCGTCCCGTTGCACCGGGTATGCCAACCAGCGCTCGTCCCCCGTCTCCAGGTCCCGGAGCCGGAGTCCCGTCTCCGCCTCGTAACGGGTGCCGTAGGCCAGCCAGCGACCGTCGGGGGAGATTACGGGCCTGAAGGCCGACCCGTAGCGGGAGGAGCGGGTGTAGGTCTCTCCCGATTCCCGGTCGTAGACGGCCAGTTGATACTGGGGGAACGAGGCGTTGTACTCCCAGCTCCCCTGTCTCCGGGCGTGCCAGATGTACCGGCCGTCGGGGGTCAGGGCCGCCCCCACCGTCTTGGGTTGTTGGGCGCTCGGAGTTCCCTCCGGGACCTCCACCAGGGACTGGCCCCGTCCGCCTTTCGCGTGGCCGATCCAAAGATTCACCACGCCCAGGCGGGACTCGCCCCGGGACGCCACCACCCATTCCCCGTCGGGTGTCCACGTGGGAGAGAGGAACTGGTTGTCGTTCCCCTCCGTGATCTGGACCGTGTCGCCGGTGGCCAGGTCCAACGTCCACAGGTTCTGCCCGCCGCTCCGATCCGAGACGAAAAGGATCGACTCGCCGTCCGGGCTGTAGCGGGGCTGGGCGTCGAAGGCCATCCCTCGAGTGATCCGAGTGGCCTCGCCTCCGGTGATCGGGACCGTGTAGAGGTCGCCCAGAAGGTCGAAAACCACCGTTTCACCGTCCGGACTCACGTCCAGGGAGAGCCAACTTCCTTCCTCGGTGGTAAAGGAGATGGTTCGTGCCGGCTCCAGGGGAAGAGGCGCTTCATCCTCTTCGTCGGAAGCGGTGGGAGGATGGGGGGGCCGGGAGCGACTCTCCTCGGGTGGACCCTTCCCACCGGTTCGAATGGTGTCCGGATCGGCGATAGCCAGGGGTTCCAGGCTCGGCTCCATGGTCCCGTCCTGGACCGGGGCAGCCTCGAGGAGTTGGGCCTGGAGAGCTCCCATCGAAGCGAAGCACCCGAGAAGGAGGGCGACGCTCCAGGGGGATGTGAACTTGGTACGCTGAGACACGGCAGAGCTCCTGGTCAACGGTTCGGCCAGAGCGCTTGGGTTTCCCACGGAAGGAGGCGAAAAAATCCCAAGCTAACTCGTTCCCCCCGGAACACGGGAGCCGGGGGCTCCAACCTCCCGACGTACCTGGAGCGCCCCGGGTTTCGTTCCCGCCCCACCCCGGGAACCTGGCGCTCCCGCACCGGGGTAGCGAAGGAGGCCCGTCGACGTTCAAGGTCTCCGGTCACCGACCCCCAAGCCACCGTTCAGGGAGCAAGCGTGCCTGATCCGAAGGGAACCATCGGAATTCTCACCGGGGGGGGAGACGTACCGGGCCTCAACCCGGCCATCCGGGCCATCACGATCCGGGCCCTCCGAGAGGGTTACCGGGTTCTGGGCATCCGAAGGGGGTGGGCGGGCCTTGTGGACCTGATCCCCGACAGGAACGCCGACAACAGCGAGAACGTGCAGGAGTTGACGGAGCCCGTGGTGAACCGGGCCGGGCGGACGGGAGGGACCTTCCTCCACACCTCTCGAACCAACCCGAGCACCCTTCCCGGGCAACTCCTGCCAGAGCATCTGGTAGGCCGGTATTCCGGAGAGGTCGTCGATGTGACCGATTCGGTGCTTGCCCATTTGGACTTCCTGGGGATCGACGCCCTCATTCCCATCGGAGGAGACGACACCCTCAGCTATGCCGGGCGACTCCACCGGGAGGGCGTTCCCGTGGTGGCGATCCCCAAGACCATGGACAACGACGTTCCCGGAACGGACTACTGCATCGGGTTCAGCACTTGCGTGACCCGGACCATCGAGCTCACCCATCGGCTCAGGACCACGGCAGGGTCCCACGAGCGGTTCCTCGTCATCGAGGTGTTCGGGCGCTACGCCGGGTTCACGGCCCTCCTCCCCACAATGGCCGGTGCGGCGCATCGGTGTGTGATCCCCGAGCACCCCTTCGACCTGGACCACCTGGCCGAACTCTTGGTCTACGACCGGAACCGCCACCCGAGCCGGTACTCGGTGGTTCTCGTTTCCGAGGGTGCCCGGATCGAAGGACAGGACGAGTTCTCCTTCGAGGGGGGAGAGGCGGACATGTACGGGCACCGGAAGCTCGGAGGGATGGGCGACCGGGTCGCGTCGGCGCTCAAGGAGGTATCTCCCCGCTTCAACGACGGACGGCGGATCAACGTGGTGAACCAGAGGCTCGGCTACCTGGTCCGGTCCGGGGATCCGGATGCCATGGATTCCATCGTTCCCATGGCGTTCGGGAACCTGGCGCTGGATCTCATCCTGAAGGGGATCACCGGCCGCCTGGTCTCGGTCCACCGCGGGGTCTACGACAGTGTTCCCCTGGAGCGGGTCGCCGGCAGCCAAAAGGGGGTGGATGTGGAACGCTTCTACAACACCGACCGCCTTCGGCCCAGGTACACCAGCTTCGACGAGCTCCCCGTCTTCATCATGACCGGCGATCGGTAAACGACTCGGCCAGGAAGGGGCCTGGGGTCCGGTGTCGCATACGGAGGCCCGGTTCCACCCCATCCAGGGAATGTGGCTCGAGGTGGCCCCTGAGCTCGATCGGTCGGTTTCTCCGGAAAAGTTGAGGGAGACTACCCGGTAGGTCCCGGGGCGGCACCCCGGGCTTGCTCCCGTTCCCCGACCCCCCGAGGTTGGAGGCCGACCGTTGGTGCGCCCCCTGGAACGAGGAACCTCCATGCCTGGAGCTACGACCGGCGCCTCGAAGGTCCCCCTCCTGGAACGCCTGGGCCTCCACCGCCCCGAGCTCCGGGCCTGGGCCATGTACGAATGGGCCACCACCGGGATGTGGGCCGTCGTCGTGGCCACGGTCTTTCCCATCTACTTCCAGAACGTGGCGGCCCAGGACCTGCCGGGGGCTCAGGCCACTCGGAACTTCGCCCTGGCCACCACCCTGGGAATCGTACTTGTGGCCTTGGTGGCTCCCATCCTGGGTGCGATCACGGATCGTAAGGCGCTCAAGAAGAGACTTCTGGCCCTCTTCGCCGTCGTGGGCGTCTCCGGCTCCGGCCTTCTCTTTTTCGTCCAGGAGGGGGACTGGTTCCTGGGGCTCGTCTTCTTCGTGCTGGTGAACGTGGGTGCGAACGGGAGCATGGTCTTCTACGACGCCCTTCTGCCCCACGTAGCCAGGCCGCACGAGGTGGACAGGGTCTCGGCGGGGGCGTTCGGAATCGGTTACCTGGGTGCCGGGATCCTCCTTTCCTTCTGTCTCCT
>SKSR01000255.1 GCA_007122885.1 Gemmatimonadota bacterium | reverse complement strand
CAGGGCGTCAGTGGTGAAGGCCGCCGGAGGAATGTTTCTGGCTTCGCTGCTGGGATGCAGCGCCGCAGGGGCCGACGGTGAAGGGGACGCGACGGACCAGGCCACGGTCCAGGGCATAGACAGCGTCCATATATCGCACGTGGAAGGAGGGCCCCCGTCCCTGCACGCCGCCCCCGGCAACGAGCTCCCCTCCGCCGATGGCGAGGCATTGCCCTCAGGCGGGAGTGCGCCGGCCTCCGTAGAGGAGGACCATCGTTCGGCCGCTCCCCACGAAGGCGAGCGGCTCGCCGAGCCGCCACGGGGACCCGAGTCGTCGGAGCCGGCGGTTCCCCCATCCCTGCCCGCGGGAGCCGTTCTCATCTTCCAGGTGTCGGAAGCCGTTTCCACCGCCACCCATCGGGAGGGGCAGAGCTTCGAGCTCCGCCTGGTGGACCATGCGGAGGGAACTGGGGGCGCTGTCCTCCCGGCGGGAAGCCGGGCCTCCGGAATCGTGACGGCGGTACGGAAGAGCCGAGGGGCGGACGATGAGGCCGTCCTCTCCGTGGACTTGCGGGAGGTGGAAGTGGATGGTCGGCTCCGACCCCTCTCCGCTTCCGTGGAAGCCTCCTCCGTCGAGGCCTCCGCCCAGGACTCGGGGGCTCGGTCGGCAGCAAAGGTGGCCACGGGAACCGCCGCGGGCGCCATGGTGGGCCGAATCCTGGGTGGGGATACGCGCTCGGCGGCTCGGGGGGCGGTGGTGGGTGCGGTGGCCGGAGCGGGAGTGGCGGCGACAACACGGGATGGACACGCAACCCTCCCCGAAGGGGCCACGATCACCGTTCGGTTGCTGGAGCCTCTCCTGCTACCCTGAGCTCGCACTCCCGTCGGGTCCGAATTCCCGAACGGCCAAGTGGACCTGCAGGGGCCGAGGTGCTCTCGGACCTTTCGCCTCGAGTCCCGGCTCGATCTACCTGTGCTCCTGCAGGTAGCGACCGTGGACCCACCCCTGCAGGTCCGGGAGTTCTTCACCGTCTCCCAGGACGTCCACGAGGCGCCAATCCGCGGCCTCGTCCACCACTTCCACCCGGGTTCCCGACGGAAGAGGGCTCCCGTCCAGGCGCTCGAATTCGGTCCCCGGCCCCGTGCGGATATTCAGGTTCACAGTCGTCTCCAGGGTCGGCGCCTCCTCCTGCTCACGTCCCAAAAGGCGGGAGCGGAAGCTTCCCAGGGGAAAGGCCGGACCGGGGTCCACCTTCCGTCCCGGCGAAATGTCGTCGTGGCCCACCACCTCTTCCAACCCATATCGGGCGACCAACCCGGCGGACACCTCCAGGGCGACAGCCAGTTGCTTCGGGGTGAAGGTCTGCCAACCCGCTTCCTCCACCTCGTGTTTGTGGGTGGCCTCCATCACCTCCTCTTCCGGGTACGTTCGGCCGAACCAGGAAGTCCACTCGCCTCCGCCCTTCCGTTCCAGCCTCCCTGCATTGTCCAGCTCGATGCCGATGCTGTGGTGGTTGAGTCCCTCCACCCCGTTCCAGCGGGATATACCGGCGTGCCAGGTGACCCGGTTGAACGGGGCCAACTGTACCACGCGCCCGTCTCGCCCGATGACGAGATGGGCCGAGGCGCGGGCCTCCTTCCGGCACAGCCATCCGACCGACTCCTCCAGGCCGGGTCCGGCCGTGTAATGGATGACGAGGAGGCGGGGCTCCAAGCGCCCTCCCACGTTGGGGGTTTTTTCGAAAGGAACCTCCTCGCCCTCCACCTTTTCCAGCTTGTGATGACGGATCTTCATACCACGCTCCTTGTGAAATGCGGCTCCTCGTGGACTCGCCTTGCTTTCCGGTGCCGTTCAGGGGGCCCCGGACCCCCCAGGGATTCATTGGCGGGGCTCGTTGACGGATGGTCTCCCCGCCCGCGACGCAGGACCAGGCCCGGAGACGGCCCCGGGGGGCCCTTGCTAGGTGTCCGTGCGGCCACGGAAGAAATCAGGGGGGCGGGCCATGGTGACGGGGAGCAGCGCGCCGGAGGGAGCGGCCGGGGAGGACTTCCCCTACGCAGCGCCGAAGGCGAACCTCCGGCCGGGCCGATTGCGGAGGTCGTCGAAGTCCGGAATGATCCAATCGGGCGCCGAACGGCCTCCTAAAGCCCATTGTATGGACGTGCGACGGGGAGGCACAAGGGAAGGGGGGACACCGACTCGCGCAAAATCCGGGTACCCCCTGCCGGCGAAGGAGGGAGGGGGAGCGGCCCCGTGCCGCAGGGGATAGAGGAAGTTCCGCTTGATGGAAGCGGGCTTCCCACCTATCTTGTCTGGCGTGAAACTTGCAATGATTCCGCCCCCCTCCATCGGGGCGCACGACCCTTGAGGGGACCCGTTCTGGGGGTGATACCCGCCCGATTGGGTGCGACCCGCCTCCCTCGGAAGCCTCTCCGGCCCATTCTGGGGACCCCGCTCCTGGAGTGGGTCTGGGTGCGCGCCCAGGCTACCGATGTCTTCGACACCCTCGTGGTGGCTACCGACTCGGAAGAGGTGGCCGACCTTTGCCGACGGCTGGGTGCTCTGGTGGAGCTCACCGATCCGGAGCATCCGTCGGGGACGGACCGGGTGGCGGAGGTCGCCCTGAAGGAGGGGTACCGAAGCCACCCGGTGGTGGTGAACCTCCAGGGAGACGAGCCCCTGGTGGAAGGAGACCACCTGCAGGCGGCGGTCGAGCTCGTGACCGACCAGGGCTGGGAGGCGGGGACCTGCGCCACCCCGATCCTGGACCCGGCGGCAATGGTCGATTCCGACATCGTCAAGGTGGCTCGTGCCCAGGATGGGAGGGCCCTCTACTTCTCCCGAGCCCCGATACCATGGAAGAGAGATGGACCGGTGACGGAGTCCGACGTACGAGGTGCTCCGTTCCTTCGGCATCTGGGGCTGTACGCCTTCCGGCGGGAGACTTTGATCCGGTGGGCGGAATTGGAGGCCTCCCCCCTCGAACTTCTCGAGCGCCTTGAGCAGCTCCGACTGCTGGAGGCTGGGACGAGCATGGGGGTGGCCGTGGTGGACGCGGCGGCTCCGGGGGTCGATACTCCGGAAGACCTAGCCCGAATGGAAGCGGAACTCACGAACCGGGGCCTCGCCCCACCCACCTCGAAGGGGCCATGACTGGGAACCTGGAAACCAAGTACATCTTCGTCACCGGCGGCGTGGTTTCCTCCCTAGGGAAGGGGATCGCCTCCGCCTCCCTGGGGCGGCTCCTGAAAGAGCGGGGGCTCAAGGTCACGATCCAGAAATTCGATCCCTACATCAACGTGGATCCGGGCACCCTTTCCCCCTTCCAGCACGGCGAGGTCTTCGTCACCGACGACGGAGCGGAGACCGATCTCGACCTGGGCCACTACGAGCGCTTCATCGACGAATCCCTCTCTCAGGCCAACAACATCACCACGGGTCGGATCTACCAGTCCGTCATCGAGAAGGAACGGAGGGGGAATTACCTGGGTGCCACGGTCCAGGTAATCCCGCACATCACCGACGAGATCAAGGCCGCCATCCGGCGTCTGGCCGACGAGAACCAGGTGGTGATCACGGAGATCGGGGGAACGGTGGGGGACATCGAAAGCCTCCCATTCCTGGAGGCCATCCGACAGTTCCGGCAAGAGGTAGGCCCCCGAAATGCCATCTACCTCCACGTGACGTTGGTCCCCTACCTGCAGGCGGTGGGCGAGCTCAAGACCAAGCCGACGCAGCACTCGGTTCGGGAGCTCATGGAGATCGGGATCCAGCCCCAGGTACTCATCTGCCGGAGCGAGTCCCCGCTCGACGAAGAGATCCGGAACAAGATCGCCCTCTTCACCAACGTGGATCGGCGAGCCGTGGTGGAGGCGGTGGACCTCCCCACGATCTACGAGGTGCCCCTGGAGCTCAACAGCCAGGGGCTGGACTCGGTGGTCCTGGAGCTGCTGAACGTGGAGGCGCCGGATCCCGATCTGGGCCCGTGGACCCGGATGGTCCATCGGATCAAATCCCCGTCCAGCGGGCCCGTGCGGGTGGCGGTGGTTGGGAAGTACACCGCGCTCGTGGACGCCTACAAGTCCATCCAGCAGGCCCTGATCCACGGGGGAATCCACAACGACGTTGGGGTGGAGATCGACTGGCTCTCCAGCGAGTGGTTCGAGGAGGAGGACGAGCCGGACCTCCTGGGAGAATACCACGGCCTCCTCATCCCGGGGGGGTTCGGTCCCCGGGGGATCGAGGGGATGCTCCGTGCCATCACGCGGGCCCGGGAAGGGGGACTGCCTTTCTTCGGGATTTGTCTGGGACTCCAGTGCGCGGTCATCGAGTTCGCCCGCAACGTGTGCGGGCTGGGCGAATCCCACTCCATCGAGTTCTCGGCCGAATCCCCGGACCCGGTCATCTGCCTCATGGACTCCCAGCGCAAGGTGACGTGGAAGGGAGGGACCATGAGGTTGGGCGCCTACCCGGCCCGGCTGGAGGAGGGCTCCCGGCTCAGGGAGATCTACGGGGTCGCCGAAATCAGCGAGCGGCACCGCCACCGCTACGAGGTCAACAACACCTACCGCGAGCCCTTGGAGAACGCGGGCTTCCGGTTCAGCTGCGTCTCTCCTGATGGTCAGCTCGTGGAGGCCGGCGAGCTCTCGGACCACCCCTGGTTCATCGGGTGCCAATTCCACCCGGAGTTCAAGAGCAGGCCCATGCGAGCCCATCCCCTTTTCGCCTCGTTCGTGGAGGCCGCCGCAAGATACGCCAACCTGCCCGGCTTCGAAGTGCAGGGCGAGCGAGTGGGAGTCGAGGGGTGAGGGGGAAGAGACCGCTCTTTCAGGACTTCACCCTCATCTCGGGTCCCTGCGTCCTCGAGGACGACTCCCTGAACCTGCGGATCGCCCGTGAGCTCGCCCGGCTATCGGAGGAGTTCTCCCTCCCGGTGGTGTTCAAGGCGTCCTACGACAAGGCGAATCGGTCCCGGGTCGACTCTCCCCGTGGTCCCGGTCTCGAGGAAGGGCTGGAAGCTCTGGCGCGGGTTCGAGAGGAGACCGGACTTCCCGTCCTCACCGATGTCCACGAGCCCGCCCAGGCCCGGGAAGCGGGCCGTGTCGTGGATGCGGTGCAGGTGCCCGCCTTCCTGTGCCGGCAGACGGACCTGGTGGTGGCGGCCGGCGCAACGGGACGGGCCGTGAACGTGAAGAAGGGACAATGGATGGCTCCCGAGGAGATGGCCTCGGTGGTGAAGAAGGTCCGCACTGGCGGAGAGGTGCCGGTGACGGTGACGGAACGAGGGACCTTTTTCGGTTACGGGGATCTGGTAGCGGATATGCGGTCCTTCTCGAGGATTCGGTCGGCGGCCCGGGTTCCGGTAGTCTTCGACGGCACTCATTCGGTCCAGCGACCCGGCCGGGCGGCGGGCTCCAGTGGAGGGGACCCCGAATTCATCGAGCCTCTGGTTCTCGCCGCCGTCGCCGCCGGCTGCGACTCCCTCTTCCTGGAGGTCCATCCGGAGCCGACGCGGGCCCCTTCGGACGGAACGAACATGCTCGAACTGGACCGGCTCGAAGGCCTGATCGAGCGTGTGCTGGCAGTGCGGGAAGCCAGGGGCAGGGGTCGGCAAGGGAGCCAAGCGCCATGAGGATTCCTGCGTCCCTGGCTCGGCGGGTTCGCCTGGTGGTCCTCGACGTGGACGGGGTCCTCACGGACGGCGGGGTGTACATCGGATGTGGGGAACGGGGAGAATCCGTGGAGCTCAAGCGGTTCGACATCCAGGATGGCTTGGGCATCAAGCTGCTCCAGTGGAGCGGGATCCGGGTGGTCATGGTGTCGGGTCGGGTCTCCTCGGCCACGACGGTTCGAGCCGAGGAGCTGGAAGTGGAGGTCCACCAGATCTCCGGGGCCCACAAGGTTCCCTGCGTGGCCGACCTGCTCGCGGAAGGCTCGATGGAGTGGGAGGAAGTGGCCATGGTGGGCGACGATCTTCCCGATCTCCCGCTCTTCCGGAAAGTAGGGCTTCCGGTGGCCGTGGCGAACGCGGTTCCGGAGATTCGGGACGCAGCGCTATGTCGCACGGCATCCCGGGGTGGCCGGGGGGCCGTGCGGGAGTTCGCACGGGCCCTCTTGGTGGCCCGGGGTGAGTGGTCTCAGCGGGTGGAGGAATACTGTGACGCCAGGACCGGCGACTGAATCGAAATCGGGACCGGACTGGACCCGGTCGGAGTCGGGTCTTCTGGAAGAGGGCCGCCGGGTTCTCCAGGCGGAAGCCCAGGCCGTGGAGGCCGTCGCCCGGCGCCTGGGTCCCGAGTTCGCCAGGGCCGTGGAGCTCCTGGACCGGGCTGCCGGCCGGGTCATCGTCACGGGGGTGGGAAAGAGTGGAATCGTGGCTCGAAAGATCGCCTCCACCCTCACGTCCACGGGGACTCCCGCCTCGTTCCTCCACCCGGTGGACGGACTGCACGGAGATCTGGGTATGGTGTCCCGGCGAGACGCGGGGATCCTGATCTCCAAGAGCGGGGAGACCTCCGAGCTCTACGGACTCATGGAGTACATGGTTCGACTGGGACTCCCCACGGTGGCCCTGACGGGTCGAGCGGACTCGGCGTTGGGCCGCCACGCCACGGTGGTCCTGGACTGCGGGGTGAGCGCGGAGGCGTGTCCTATGGACCTGGCGCCCACCTCGTCCACCACAGCGGCCCAGGCCATGGGGGACGCGCTGGCCCTGGCCCTCCTCCAGAGGAAGGGGTTCCGTCCCGAGGATTTCGCTCAGTTCCACCCCGGGGGGGCCCTCGGACGACGTCTCACCCTGAGGGTGGAGGACGTAATGGTCGGCGAAGACTACCCTTTCGTGGGTGTGGAAGCCACCATGCGGGACTGCATCGTGCCCCTCGCTCACATGCGGGGCACCGTTCCCATCGTCAACCGGGAGGATCGGGTCGTGGGGGTGGTCACCTCCGGAGACCTGACCAGGCTCATGGAGCGAACCCCAGAGTTCCTGGATGTACCGGTCCGACAGGTAATGACCCGGGACCCGAAGATCTCGGAGGTTGGTGAACTGGGGGCTTCCGCCGTTCAGAAGATGGAGGCACACGGGATCATGGCTCTGCCCGTAGTGGACGCGGACGGGCAGCTCCGAGGGGTCGTCCACCTTCATGACCTTATGAGATCAGGGGTCGTATGATACCCCTTTTCAGGGATTTACGCATCACCCCCTCATTCCTTCTGTTGCTCGGGGCTGCGGCGTGCTCACCCGAGAACAACGTCCCCGTGGTTCCTCCGGAGCTGGCGGAGATGGAGGCGGATCAGATGGTCCTGGGGATGGAGCACACCGTGACGGTGGATGGAGTCCGGCAGGCACGGATCCTGGCCGACACGGCCTTCCGTTGGACGGACTCGACGGCGGTGGCGCTCCGTCAGGTCGACCTGACGGTGTACTCCGAGGAGGGACGGGAGCGGGCCAACGTCACCTCGAGGGCCGGACGGATGGACGACCGCACCGAGGAAATGACGGCGTGGCGGGAGGTGGTGCTCGTGGTTCCAGGGGAAGGGGGCAGGCGGATCGAAAGCGAGGAACTACACTACGACCCCCGGACCGACCGCCTCAGGAGCGACTCCACCTTCACGATGCTGGCCGACGGAAGGAGGATTGAGGGTGTCTGTTTCCGGTCCGACACCGAGTTCCGGAACTTCGAGATGCAGGGTGAAGGCACGTGCGAGCTTCCGTGACGTTCCTCACCGCAACCCTCATGGGGACCTGCTGGATGGGGATTCAAGGGGCTGAGCCGGCCCAGGCCCAGAGCCCGGGACTGGTTTCGGGAGAGTGCGAGCTTCGGAGCTACGAACAGCTCCGAAGCCAGGAGCTCGCCCTGGGCCAACGTGTCGTCCACGTGGTTCGGCCCTTG
>SKSR01000034.1 GCA_007122885.1 Gemmatimonadota bacterium | reverse complement strand
TTCGAGCCGGTGCTCGACGAACGCCCCAATCGCTTCGTCTGGCTGGGCACGGATCGAACCTTCCCGGCGTTCACCTTCTACTTCAAATCGGACGATCACGGCCTCTGGCGCGTCCACGCCTACAAGTATGAGGAAGATCGCTCCACGTTCATAGTCGAAGCGCGAGAGGAGACATGGCGGTCCGCAGGGCTGGATCGGGCCACGGAAGCGGACACCCTCGCCTTCTGCGAGGAACTCTTCGCCGACGAGCTCGAGGGCCACCGGCTCGAGTCGAATCGTTCCATCTGGAGGCAATTTCCGGCCCTGGCCAACGAACGGTGGAGTGGGGGAGTGAACCCGCAGACGGGAGAGATCACGGAGCGGGGGAAAGAACGAACCCACCTGGTCCTCCTGGGAGATTCGGCCCACACAGCCCATTTCTCGATCGGAAGCGGCACCAAGCTGGCCATGGAGGACGCCATCGCCCTTTCCGAGACCTTGGGGCGGGCGGTGTCGGACTGCGGCTCCCAAGGGAGCCCGAAGGCGGTGGGCGAGGCACTCGAGGCGTACGAGAACGACCGGCGCCCGGAGGTGGAGAGCCTTCAGAGGGCCGGGCGCGTGAGCATGCAGTGGTTCGAAGACACGGAACGCTACACCTACATGGAGCCCATCCAGTTCGCCTTCAACCTCCTGACCCGCAGCATGCGGGTCACGCACGAGGACCTGAAGGTCAGGGACCCGGACCTGGTCCCCGAAGTGGATCGATGGTTCGCCCGGGATGTGGCGAGGACCACGGATCAGCCCGTCCCCACGAATCCGTCCCCCCCTCCCCTCCTCACCCCCTTCCGAGTCCGGGAGCTCGTCCTCGAGAACCGGGTCGTGGTCTCCCCCATGTGCATGTACAGCGCCGAGGACGGGACCCCGAACGACTGGCACCTCGTCCACCTGGGGAGCCGGGCGGTGGGGGGCGCGGGCCTGGTCATGGCCGAGATGACCGACGTGAGCCCGGAGGCCCGGATCTCCCCCGGGTGCACGGGCCTCTACAAGGAGGAACACGCCGACGCCTGGAGAAGGATCGTGGATTTCGTCCATTCCCACACCTCCTCCAAGATCGGAATCCAGTTGGGCCACGCCGGCCGGAAGGGAGCGACAAAGCGGATGTGGGAAGGGATGGACGAGCCGTTGGACGAAGGCGAGTGGCCCATCATCTCGGCCTCCCCCATCCCGTACTTTCCCCACAGCCAGGTACCGAAGGAAATGGACCGGGAGGAAATGGATCGGACGGTGGAGCACTACATCCGGGCCACGGAGCTGGCGAAGGAGGCCGGGTTCGACTGGCTGGAGCTCCACTGCGCCCACGGATACCTCCTGGCCAGCTTCATCTCCCCGCTCACGAACGTCCGGAAAGGTGAGTACGGGGGCTCCCTGGAGAACCGACTCCGCTATCCCCTGGAGGTTTTTCAGGCCGTCCGGCGAACTTGGCCGGAAGAGAAGCCCATGTCCGTCCGGATCTCGGCCGTGGACTGGGTTCCGGGAGGAGTCGACTCGGCGGAAGCGGTGGAAATCAGCCGAGCGTTCCGGAAGCTAGGGTGCGACGTCATCGACGTCTCGGCGGGGCAGACCGTGGCGGAGCAGCAGCCTCTCTACGGCCGGCTTTTCCAGACCCCGTTCAGCGACCGGATCCGTCACGAGGCCGACGTGGCCACCATGGCGGTGGGGAACATCTCGTCCTTCACCGATGTGAATACGATCCTGGCGGCGGGCAGGGCGGATCTCTGCCTCATGGCCCGGGCCCACCTCTGGAACCCGTACTGGACCCGCCATGCAGCGCACGAACTGGGGCATGGCCTCTCCTGGCCTCCCCAGTACGCGTCCCTCGAAGGATACAGGCCCCGCTTCAAGTGAAGCGCCGCCCACTGCGACCCGCGAATCCCGAGCAAACCACCCGAGTGATCCCGTGATGTCCGATTCCAGCGACCCGTACGCAGCCGAGTCCCTCACCTACTCCCGGTACCTGAGGCTGGACGAGCTCCTCGCCATCCAGAACCCGCGATCGGATGGTCCGGAGCACGACGAGATGCTCTTCATCGTGATCCACCAGGTCTACGAGCTATGGTTCAAGCAGATCCTCCACGAGCTCGACCACCTGAAGGGTCTCCTGGAGGAGTTGGATACGCCGCGGGCCCAGCACACGTTCAAGCGGATCCTCACGATCCTCAAGGTGCTGGTGGCCCAGATCGATGTCCTGGAGACCATGACTCCCCTGGAGTTCCTCTCCTTCCGTGACCGCCTCGAGTCGGGGAGCGGCTTCCAGTCCTTCCAGTTTCGGGAGTTGGAGTTCATCCTGGGATACAAACGGTGGAGCACGGTGAAGCACTACGGGGAAGACGAACCGGCCCGGGCCCGGCTGGAACGGCGCTACCGAGAGCGGGCGGTGTGGGATTCCTTCCTGCGGTACCTGGCCGGAGCCGGACACCCGGTCCCGGAGGAGGAACTGAACCGGGACGTAACCCAGGCGGTGGCCCCTTCACCGGCCCTCCAGGCGGTCCTCGTCGAAACGTACCGGAACGACCCGGTGGTTCGCTCGGTCTGCGAACGGCTCGTGGACCTGGACGAAGGCCTTCAGGAATGGCGCTACCGCCATGTGAAGATGGTGGAACGGACCATCGGCAAGCGACAGGGAACCGGGGGAAGCGCCGGGGCCGAGTACCTGGCCAAGACCCTGTTCCAACCCCTCTTTCCGGACCTCTGGGAGATCCGCACCGAACTGTGACGCCGTAGCCTCCATGAACCCTCAAGACCTCCACTCCACACCCAACGCTCTGGCGGACCACTACTCCCGTTTCCGTGTGGGCGAGCGCCTCCTCCTGACCGGCCACTCTCACCAGGCGTGGCCCGATCGGGCGCTGGAGGGCCAGATCCAGGCCTGGAAAGATGCTGCGGAGGAGGTGGACGAGAAGTGGGAGAAGGCCTTCGAAGAGGCCGCTCGGGTCCGACAGGGCTTCGCCCGACTTCTGGGCGACGACCCGTCCAACCTGGCTCTGGGGCAGAGCGTCCACGACCTCCTGGTGCGTGTTCTATCGGCTCTCCCCCTCCGGCAACGCCCCAGGATCGTCACCACCGCGGGCGAGTTCCACAGCGTCCGCCGACAGCTAGACCGCCTGGAGGAGGAGGGTGTGGAGGTGGTGCGGGTTCCCACGCACCCGGTGGAGGACCTGGCCGAGGGAGTGGAGGCGGCGCTGGACGACCGTACTGCGGCCGCTGTGGTGTCGTCGGTCCTCTTCGAGAACGCCCGAATCGTCCCGGGGCTGGACCGGATGGCGGCGGCGTGCCGACGGCACGGGGCGCGCTTCCTCGTGGACGCGTACCACCACCTGAACGTGGTCCCCTTCTCCATTCAGGACTCCGATCTGGAGGACGCCTTCGTGGTGGGAGGAGGGTACAAGTATTGCCAGCTCGGCGAGGGCAACTGCTTTCTCCGCTTCCCCCCCGAACCAGCGCTGCGCCCCGTGATCACGGGATGGTTCGCCGAATTCGGCGTCGTGGTGGACGGCGAAGGGCAAGGCGGTGGAGCGAAGGCCGAAGACGGGAGCCCGGGCCCGAGGAACGGAACCGGGTCGGGCGGGACCGGGTCGGAAAAGAGCGAGAGGGAGGGAGAAGGGAGGAACGACAAAGGCCGCCGGCGTGTCCGGTACGGAGCAGGCCCCAGTCGCTTCGCCGGGGCTACCTACGATCCCACCAGCCACTACCGGGCCGCCCGGGTGTTCGCCTTCTTCCATGAGATGGGGCTCGATCCCGGACTGCTCCGGAAGGTTAGCCAACACCAGATCGGGCGCCTGGCCCGGGCCTTCGACGGGTTGGACCCGGATCCGACGGTCATCGACCGGGACCGGGATCAGCCCTTGGAGGAGACGGCCGGGTTTCTCTCCCTGAAGACCTCCCGGGCAGACGAGCTGACCCGCAGGCTCCGTGGCCTCGGGGTCCGGGCCGATTTTCGGGGGGACCGGCTCCGACTTGGCCCGGCCCCCTACCTCTCCGACGCCCAGCTCGACGAGGCGGTGGAGGCCCTGGGGGAGTGTTTCTGAGGGCCCGCTCCCTCCAGCGAACGACCTCCGGGTAAGGGCGTCACCGGCCCCGGGGTGAGCGACCGCCTCCTCAAGATGTATGGATGCGGACGGGGGGTGGGGACACGGGGCGAATCGTGGACCCGGTCAGGAAGGAGGCGGCCATGGAGTATTCCTTCGACGGATACCTGGAGCGGCTGGGGTCCAACTGGTACCAGGACGACTCCGTCCTCCAAGGCCTTCTGTGGCATTTCAGCCTCCACCAAGGGGGCACCATGGTTGAGGCGAAGGACCACGCCCCTGCCGAACCGAAACCACGGGAGGAGACGGGTGAAGCACGGGAGCCGGCCCAAAGGCTCCACCGGGACCTCACCCGCTGGGGCTCGTCGGTAGCCGGACCCCTTCGGCGACTGGCGTGGGAGTCGGCGCGCCCTGAGAACCGTCCCGCCGTCCGTCACTGGGACGGCCTCGGGCGTCGGGTGGACGAGATCCTGCTCCCCGGATCCACCCGGAGGGCTTTGGCAGAGGTGGAGGGCCGGGAGGGGCTGGGTGCTCCCCATGGAGATGCCTTCGCCTTCTACGGGAAGACCTACCTCTACTGGCAGAACGGGGAGGCCGGGGTGGCGTGCTCCATGGGATGCACGGACGGGCTGGTGCGGGTCCTGGAGGCCCTCGGAGACCGCCGGGAGCACCAGGAGGCCGTAGACCGGATCCGGAGCTCCACCTCGGAACGTGTCTGGCACGGCGCTCAGTTCGTCACCGAGATCCAAGGGGGATCGGACGTGCCGGCCAACGCCGTTCGAGCGACCCCCCATGGAGACGAATTCCGCCTCCATGGTCGGAAGTGGTTCTGCTCCAACATCAACGCCGACTACTTCCTCGTGACCGCTCGACCCGACGGAGCGCCTGCGGGGGCCACCGGGGTGGCTCTCTTCCTGGTTCCGGCCTTCGACCCGGCGGGCGGGCGGGAGCGGAACGGCCACACGGTAGACAGGCTCAAGGAGAAGCTGGGCACCCGGGAGCTGGCCACGGCGGAGGTAACCTTCCAGGGAGCCCGGGCTTTTCCCGTGGGTCCCCTGGACCGGGGCCTCTCCAACCTGATCCGCTACGTGCTCGTCCCCTCCCGCCTCGCATGCGTGATCAGCGCAGCGGCGTTCCTCCGCCAGGCGGAGCGGGTGGCCGACGCCTACGCCGGGTTCCGGACGGCCTTCGGCCGGACGATCCGCGACTACCCCCTCGTCCAGGAGGCCCTGGACGACCTGGCCCGATCCCGGCGTCGGGCCCTGGCCACCGTTTTCGGCCTCCTGGCCCTCTGGGAGGGGAACGAAGAGGAACGAACGGACTTCCGGGTTCTCCTGAGCCTGGCCAAGAGCACCCTCACCCGGGAAGCCACCGAGCAGCTCCGCCGGGCCATGGCCGTGCTGGCGGGAAACGGCATCGAAGAAGAGTTTTCCGAGCTTCCACGCCTCTTTCGGGATTCGGTCATCATGGAGACCTGGGAAGGCCCCCACAACGTGCTATTGACCCAAGCGCTGCGCGACATGGCCCGCTTCGAGCTGGACGGGCCGGCCCTGGTGCGACGATTGGGGGGAGCGGGCCTCCCCGAGCTGGAAAGGGACGCGGAAGATCTGATCCGGAGCGCCGACGACCCGGAAACGACACGGAAGCTACCCGGTTTTGCCCGTCGGCTGGTGGCCGCCCACGGTGATCGGGTTCTAGCGGAAGCCGGCGTGGAAGCCGGCTGAAGAGGCGTCCCCGGACCGGTTCAATAGGCGTTCCCGGGCCGGCTGAAGTGCCTCCCCCGAGCCGGCTGAAGCCGGGCCGTGCGGACCGAACGAGAAGGAGCGGCCCGGAATCCGGGCCAGGCCGAGTCCGCCGGAGGCCGGGCGAAGCCGAGACCGCCCGACCGACCCGGGAGCGACCGACCGGAACCGACGAAGGGAGAGCCCTCTTGGACGGCTACGGCTCCATCTCCCGGATCCCTCCGAGGGTGAACCCCGAGGCGTCTCCGCCCACCCGCTCCATCTTCCGGTCAACGACGCCGAAACCCCGGTGGCCACCCATGGAGTAGCCCAGCCCCACCCGCAACCCTCGGACGGAACCGCCCGAGTCCACATCCAGACCGGCCAGGACGTCCAGCGCGTCGAATCGCCCCACTACGATGGACCGATACGACTCGATCCCCCCGTTCTGATGGGTCACCTCCAAGGACCCTTCCACCCGCCCGTCGAGCCCTTGGACAGTGGCACCTGCCGTGAAGCTCTGCTCCCGCTCCCGGGCGATGATCACCGGCGACCCGATGTCCCGCCACACCCCTCCGAGGGTCAACGACTCAAGTGGCTTCCAGAGGACCCCCAGCTCCCACCGGGAGCTCGTGATCCCACGGCGATACTGGTCGTTCAGGGCTCCCACCGCGAAGCTTTCACCTCCGAACCCGACACCGATGGTGACTCCGGTACCCATGATCGTCTCTTCGTCCACCCCGGGGCGGAGCCGCTCGCGGCGCACTCCCAGCCCGAAGGGCCCCATCCTCGTCCCGAGGACGGCCTGGCCGAACTCGGCATCCGTCCTCCCCGGGTTCGGGACAAACGAGAGAAGGCCCAGGAAGGTCCCCTCGTCTCCCACGCCCAAGGCCGCCGGGTTGGACCACAGAACCTGGGGGCCCCACTCCTGGGAGACGGGGGTGAAGCTCCGGGGCTCAGGATCCAACATCTGGGCTTCTGCCGGCTGCAGCGCCGCGAGAGCGAGGGATCCGGCCAGGCAGATCGGCACGACCCAAGACGAGGGCTTGGCCGAGTCCGAAGAAAAAGTGGGTGCTTCACGGCCCATGGAGCGCTCCTTGACGGAGTGGAAGCGAGGCGGATCCCCCGGGGGAGGCCCGACCCGCGAAGGAACCTGCGGGGCGTCTGGCACTATGGCAAATGGAACGACATGTCCTCGGGGTTCCAAGGGCCGGACCCATGATTTTCTTCAAAGCGCAGCAGATGCAGCAGCTCGCCGAGCTCCTCCTGGAGCTCGAGCGGTCGCTGGAACGGGAGGGCGGCGAGCCTCCCCACGAGCTGGTGCAACGGCTGGACGTCGAGGCCCGAAACACGGGCATCCCCCTGGACCTCCTTCGATTGTCCCATCCCGACACCTTGGAAGAGATCCTGGCTCCTGGAGGATCCGGAGATCCGGGAAGAATGTGGGGGGCGGCCGAGCTCCTCTATCTCGACGGACTGCTGGCCCTGGCCGAGGGAGACTCCGACCAGGCCGCAGACCGGCTGGGAAAGGCCGAGCGCCTCTACCGAAGGGTGGAGCCCGGCCTGGAGCTGCCTGAAGGAGCGGTTCCCCTCGAAGAGCGACGGGCGGCCCTGCGGGAGCTTCTCCCGTGACCGCCCCGCCCCGGAACCTCCTTGCGCCCCTCAACACACCGCAGTTCTCTTCGTGAGAACGAAATTCACAACTTGTAAGCCGAGCTGACATGAGATCACTGCCTCTTCACCTATTGGCCCTCCTTCTCCTGGCGGCCGGCTGCGCCCCCGGTCCCCCGCCGGCGGAGCCGGCTCCGGCTCCCGATCCGGCGGAGGAAGAGGATGCGCTGGATCTGGCGACGGTAGCCGAGAGTGCCATCACCGCCCAGGACGCCTTCAACCACATCGAATTCCTGGCCTCCGACGAGATGCGCGGGCGGGATACGCCCAGCCCGGAATTGGAGCTGGCCGCCGAATACCTGGCCGAGCGCTTCCAGGAGCTAGGCCTGGAAGGAGCCGGGGACGACGGGAGTTTCCTCCAGTGGTGGCCCTTCCAGCGGACGCCGCTCGACCCGGAGGCCAGCAGGGTGGGGGCCCGGGTGGGGGACGTGGAGATGGAGTGGAGGTACGCG
>SKSR01000176.1 GCA_007122885.1 Gemmatimonadota bacterium | reverse complement strand
GCTCCAGCTGTGTTGCTCCTCCTCGACGTAGCGCTGCTATGCCTCGTCGTCGCGCCTTGCTGGAGCGGCGCTTCGACGCTCTCGGTGCTTCACGGGACTTCTGCGACACCACACTAGGTCGTCGCCGCGCGGTCCGCCAGGAGGGGGTCTCCGGGGCGGAGGGGGTGGGCTCACAGGTTCGGGGAAACACTCGACGGGTGGCCTTGCTCGCCCCTGCAGCCATTGATCCGTCCTCGCGGGTTCGCTACTCTGCCGCCATGAATCTCTCGACGGCGGACCCGGGGCGGCACCGTATCGTCCGGGACCCCCTCTGGAACACGATTCGGCTGGATCCCACGGCGGTCCGGATCCTGGACACCCCCGCCTTCCAACGACTCCGTTACATCCGGCAATTGGGCTTCGCGCACCTGGTCTATCCGGGAGCCACACATACCCGGTTCGACCATGCGCTGGGAGTCTACCACCTGGCCACAACCGCCCTGCGACTCCTCCGCGAGCGCTGTGACGTGGAAGAGCAAGCTTGGCGGGACGCCGAGCTCATACCCTATGCCGCCCTCCTCCACGACATCGGCCACTATGCCTTTTCCCACGCTTTGGAGGAGCTGGACGAAGGCTGGCTCCCGGGCGATCACGAGAAGGTCAGCTTGCGGTTCTTCGAGTCGGATGAGCTGAGGGAGGCGCTCCGCCCACTGGGGGCGAATGCCGGGGCCCGGATCCACGAAATCATCCTCGGGCACGGCCGGGTGCCGTTGCGGGGACTGGTGAGCGGGAGCCTGGACCTGGACAAGATGGAGTACCTCCGCCGGGACGCTCGCTTCTGCGGGGTCCCGTATGGAGAGGTAGACGTGGACCGGCTGGTGCAGGCGCTCGCCCTCCTCGAGGATCCGTCCACGGGCGGACACGAAGTGGGGATCCACGAAAAGGCGGTGAGCACCCTGGAGTCCCTCCTCTTCGCCAAGTATCAGATGTTCCGCAACGTGTATTGGCACCATGCGGTCCGTGCCGCCACCTCCCTCTACAAGAGGATCGTGGACGAAGCGGTCCGGTCCGGAGTCCTTGGTGCCGAGGAGTTGGTCGGGCCCACCGACGAAGAGCTCCTTTACCACATCCGTGGGCGAGCCGAGAGCATGAATGGCGAGATTCCCGAGCGCCTGGCACGCCGCTGGATTCCGAACCTCCGGAACCGGAGGCTTCCCAAGAGGGCAGCGGAGATCACCGCCGCCGATCTGGAGGGGCGGCGGGTGGCGCCGTGGCTCCTCGAGGAGCCGACACGGAAGCGTAGTGCCGAGGACGCTTTGGCCGATGAGCTCGGCCTTGCCCCGGGCGAGGTCGTGGTGGACTATCCGGCGAAGGGGGCCATGCTGGACCTGGACCTCCTGGTGCAGCGCCGGGATGGGCGCGTGGAGCGGATGGGGCCCTCCGGCCTATCGGGTCTCATGGACCTACCCAGGGTCGCCCGACAGCTGTACGAGACCACCCGGGTGTTGAGGGTATTCACCTTCGAGCGGCGTCCACTCTCCAGGGAGCGGATCCTGGAGGCGTTCACTCTCCCGGGTGAATGACCCGCTCCCGGAACCGTGCCCTCCGTCGTCCCCCGTCTCATAGCATCCTTCTCCCGCCCGGACTCGCCCCTGAAAATGAAAGAGCGTAGAGGTTCGGTCCGTCGGTGAGGAGTCGGCTGAACTCCGCCGGGAACTCACCATTGGGGGCGGGTTAGGAACCTGCGACTTCGCCGGATAGGATGCCCGGAGCGGGCCGGATCCCACCGGATCTTCAAGGAGGTTCGACCTGGGTGCCGCCCCCTTTCCCGTTCTCGTGGACCCTGGACAGGGCGGCTGGCCCCTTCTAGCTTTAAGGGCTGTGGACCTTCTGGTGAAGTGCGGAGTAGCATCGAACATTGGGCGGCGGTCCAGGACCCCGCCGTCATCCCGGGCAGGGGCGACCCACCGGGGGTGAAGCCGCGACGATACGCGATAGAATCCGAAGGAGATAGACGAAGATGGCTACCGCAACCGATACACGGCGGAACCGGACGGAGAGGGAGGGCAAGAAGGGTCCTCTCAACGGTTTCGATGGAAGCATAGAAGAGCAGTCCGCCCTCGACCAGTACCTGCGAGACGTGAGCCGTCACGAGCTCATCAGCCCTGAGCGAGAGAAGGAGCTGGGGGCCCGAGCTCAGGCCGGTGACGAGGATGCGGTTCAGGAGTTGGCGCGGGCGAATCTTCGGTTCGTGATCAGCGTCGCCAAGAAGTACCAGAACCGAGGCGTTTCCCTCACGGATCTGATCCAGGAGGGGAACGTGGGCTTGGTCACCGCGGCCCGGAAGTTCGATCCGGAGCAAGGGGTGAAGTTCATCTCCTACGCCGTATGGTGGATCCGGCAGGCGATTCTCGCGTCGTTGGCGAATCACGGTCGCTCGGTTCGTGTGCCCCTGAATCGGGCTTCGGACCTGGCTCGCATCTTCCGGGAAAAGGAGCGGCTCAAGCAGGAGTTGGGCCGAGATCCGAGTCCCGAGGAGCTGAGTCAAGCCACGGACCTGACCCCAGAGCTGATCGAATCGCTGCAGACGTTGAATGCTGCGGAGATCCGGCTGGACGCCCCCATCGGCGATAGCGAGGACTCGCAGCTGGTGGAGCGGTTCATCAATGAGGAAGCGGCGGAGCCCGAGTACGAGGTGGAAGCGAATCTCCTGAGCGAGTCCGTGCGGAGCGCTCTGGAGACGCTGGAGCCGCGGGACGCGAAGGTCCTCAAGCTCTACTTCGGGCTCGGCGGAGAACGGGAGCATACCCTGGAGGAAATCGGCAACATGCTCGGGGTGACCCGCGAGCGGATCCGACAGCTCCGCGACCGAGCCCTGCGGCGCCTGAGAGAAGGTGGGAAGGGGAGCGCCCTGGAGTCTTTCGCCGCCTGAGTTGAAGGGGCCAACAGTCCTTCTTCGTCCGGGCCCCGTCCCTCCATGCGTGGGGGGCGGGGCCCGCGTTCGTCAGGCATGAAGAGAGTGGGGCAGGTCCTCACCGGGGCCGGGGGGGTCTACCGGGTTCGGACGGAGGAAGGGGACGATGTGGAAGCGGTGCTTCGGGGGCGTCTGAAGAAGGGGAAGGCCCGGGAGGCGTTGGTGGTCGCGGGGGATCGGGTCCGGCTCTCGCGAGTTGCCGATGGTCCCGACACCGTGGAGGAGGTGCTGCCGCGGGAAACGGAGCTGGTCCGCCGGGCGGGGGTTGGTCGGCATCCGAAGGTCGTGGCGGCCAACGTGGAGCAGGCGCTGGTGGTGGTTTCGGTGAAGGATCCCCCGTTTTCCTCCCCGTTGGTGGACCGCTTCCTGGCCGTGGTGGAGTCCAATCGGTTGGAATGCGTCCTGGTGGTGAACAAGACCGACCTGGGTGAACCGGAGGATGTGGACGCTCGGACGGCTGTCTATCGAGACATCGGGTACCGGGTGCGTCCGGTCAGCGCTCGGACCGGAGCGGGGCTGGATGTGATCCGGGAGCTTTTGAATGGCCGCCTCTCCGTATTGGTAGGACCGTCGGGAGTGGGGAAATCCAGCCTTCTCAATGCCCTGGACCCGGACCTGGAGCTGCGGGTCCGGGAGGTGAGCTCCAGGAAGGGGCGGGGCCGACACACCACCGTGCGGGCCAGGATCGTGGATCTGGCCTTCGGCGGACAGGTGGTGGACACGCCGGGATTCAGCTCGGTGGGGTTGTGGGGCATGGAGCCCCAAGCGCTGGATTCCTGCTTTCCGGAGCTCCGGGATTTGAAGGATGACTGCAAGTTCCGGAGCTGCCTGCACCGGTCCGAGCCGGCTTGCGCGGTCCTCAGTGCCGTGGAGGAGGGGGCGGTGGACCGCGGTCGGTACGAGAGCTATCTCCGGATCCTCCAAGAATTGGAGGAGGCCGAATGAAAGGCCCTCCCCGGGCGAACCCTGGGCTTTTAGCGCTCCATCGTGGTTCGGAGGAGGACGAGGAAGAGGGGCACCCCCACAAAAGCCGTCACGACTCCGATGGGGATTTCGGAAGGCGCCAACGCCGTTCGAGCCAGGATGTCGGCCAGGGTCAAGAAGGCAGCTCCCCCCAGGAACGAGAACGGGAGGAGGATTCGGTGGTCCGAGCCCACGAGCATTCGGATCCCATGGGGTACGATGAGACCCACGAAACCGATCACCCCCGCCACAGCCACGCCGGCTGCGGCCACCAGGGAGGCCACCCCGTACGCCGTTCTCTTCACGCACTCTACATTCGTTCCCAGGTAGCCGGCGGTTTCCTCCCCCACGGCCATGAGGTTCAGCGAGCGAGCCAACGCGAGAAGGGCCAGGGCCGCCGGGAGAGAGTAGGCCGCGGCCACCCACACCCCCCGCCACTCCGTCCCGGCCAAACTCCCCATCATCCAGAGCACCGCCGTTCGGACTACCGGGGCGTCGGACACGGCCAGGATCAGGGCGATGCAGGCTGAGAAGAAGGCGCCCACCACCACTCCGGCCAGGAGCAGGACCCGCACGTCCACTCCTCTGTGGGCCGAGACGGCTACCCGGAAAACCAGGGCGATCGCAGCAAGCGCACCTAGGAAGGCGGCTCCCGGGAGGGCCCACGAGTTGGCTCCGACGAGGCCCGTGGCCATGGCCAGGACGGCACCCACCGCCGCTCCCCCCGAGATCCCAAGAATGTAGGGCTCGGCCAGCGGGTTTCGGAGGAGGGCTTGAAAGACGGCTCCCGACAGGGCCAACCCTCCCCCTACGATGGCCGCCAGGAGGGCCCTGGGGAGGCGAAGCTCGAGGACGATCTGGCGGGTCGATCCGGAGCCACGACCGGAGACGACTTCCACCACTTCGAGGGGAGCGAGGGGAACGGCTCCGAAGAGGAGGGCTCCCGCCAGGGATAGGAGCAGGGTGAGCGCCAGCCCCCCTCCCAGGAGGGATCGGCTCACGGAAAAGCTTCGGGGTGGAGTCGCTCGGCCAGGGTTCGGGCCGCTTCCGGGAGGGCCAAGCTCGGGGAGCGGGTGTAGCCGGGTACGGTCGTCACCTCGTTGGACGGGACTCCGGGCGGTGCGGTCTCTCCCTCCACGAGCAGGATCCGATCCACCTCCCTGTCCAGGAGCGCTTCCAGGCTCACCTCGGCGTAAGGGGCCGGAAGGTCCCTGAAAACGTTGGTGCCCCCCGCCACTTCCAGGAGCTCGTCCACGAACGTGCCTTCACTCGCCGCCCAGAGGGGGCGTCCGCTGATAAGATAGGCAACACGGGGTCGCGGGCGGTCCGCCACGGCCGCTTCCACCTCGGCCAACCGTCGATCCAGTTCCTCCAGCTCCCGAGCCGCCGCCTCGGTCCTGCCCAGTATGGCTCCGAGCCGCTCCACCATCCTACGGATGTCCTGCACAGACTCTGGCTGGACGGCGAAGTGGGGTACGCCCACCCGGTCCAGCTGCCGGGGCGTGCCCGGATCGGATTCGGCGGCATAGCGTATGACGAGCTCCGGATCGAGCTCCAGGAGGACCTCCAGGTTCGGTTCCAGTCCCCCTCCCACGGAGGGGAGCGACCTTACGGCCGCCAGGGTATCGAAGTCCGTTCGTCCCACCAGTCGCTTGCGCCCGTCCAGCGCCAGGATCACTTCCGTGGCCGCCGGTACCAGGGAGAGGATCCGATCCGGCGCCTCCTCGAACCTGTGCGTTCGTCCTGCGTCGTCGGTCAAGCGGGTTCCCCGCTGGGCTTCCCCCTCCGTTTCGTGGACTTCCCGGTCGACCTCGTCCCCCCCTAACGGGGGTCCGTTCTCCTGCGGACCGCAGGCGCAGGCGAGGAAGACCAGGGCGATCCCCGGTGCCGCCAGATCTATTCTTGCCATTCCGATCCGGTGATATCCACCTCGTCGTGGGAGGCGCAGGGCTCCGTCAGGAGGAAGCTCCAATCGCCCCCTTCCCCGGCCACCACGGCGAAGGAGCGGTCTCCTTCACCCACCAGCTCCAGGAGGATCGCGTCCGGGGCCGATGGGGGTCCATCCAGGGCCCCGATCAGTCGTGGCCAGGCTTTTCCTCCCCCGTCGGCCCGCTGGTACCAGAACCAGTGGATGCGATAGCCATCCTCGGCCGGCACCGGGGACGCCATATAGAAGATGGAGTACGCCGAACCGGGGGCCTCCCCCGGTGCGAGCTCGTCGTCCTGAACGAGGGAGGCGGCCAGGAACGGGGCCCCAGCCCGCGGAAACGAGGCCACACGAACGTCCCGCACGATGTCGGGAACCGACGGGGGCCAGGGTGCCTCGGACATGGAAAGGACCCGGTTGGCCAGGTCTACCGAAACGACCGCGGGATCCCCCGGAAGCTCGGTCGTGGAGCGGGTCGGATCATGCAGGACCGGGGCTTCGGGATCTTTTGCCACGGCGAGGAACGTCTCGGCTCCGTCCGCCCACTGAGCCACCTCCACCGCTCCGGTGGCAGTGGGTCGCGGAAGGCAATAGCTCGTCTCCGGCTCCCCTTCTTCGAAAACCACGAAGGTGCCGGCCCTCCGCCCTTCCAGCAAAAGGACGAGCTCGGCTCCCGGGGCGAGGAGATCGTTCCGGAAGCGTTCCGGCATGTCGGGCGCCTCGTCCTGGTCCGGAAGGGGGGCGAACCCGTCGTCCGTGATTCGGGCCACGGGAATCGCCCGGCCGCCGGACGCGGATCGCTCCACCTTGTACAGGACGGGGCCCAGGTCCATGGCCTCCGGGGCTGCCTCCTCGTCCTCCCCTTCCGGGGCGGACCAGATGGATGTGTCCGAGGGAGCGGCCAGTCGGAGGTCGATCCCCTCCCATTCCACGTTGTCGCAGGCTGGAAGGGCGATTAGTATGACCGCGAGCGCGACGCTTGGCCGGGCCTTCCAATGCATAAAGGTGTCCCACTGGGGGGTCGGACCCTGAACGGCGGAGCCGTCCAGGCTTCCCGGATCCCGACGATGCCTCGGGGATAGACATCAAAAGTTATCCCGAGGCACCTTCCGGAGCAAAGCGGAGGGGAGAAGCGGGCCGACCCGCGTGTGGGCCCGCAGACGATCCTCTCACTCCATGTACGTCCAGGGAACGCCAATGGTGAAGCAGGAGGAATGGAGCTACGTGTTTCTGGCTCCCCCGTTCGTGCTGGGGGCCTGTCTGGCCATGGCCAGCAAGGTTTCCGTGGGGCTCCTCCTCTACGGCGGCGTGGGCTTCCTGCAGGCCCTGTCCGTGATCCTCGCCACCCTGGCCGGCGCGTTGGCCTTCGGAGTGTGGACCGGTCGCGCGATCCGTCCGGAGGATTCGGTGGATGGAGTCAGGCGACGTTGGCTCCTGACCCTCGTGGCCTTCACGGCGGCCGTCATCTTCGCCGGTGCTTGGGAGTACTTTGGCGCATTCGGGGTGCGGCCGTGGTCCCAAGCGGTGGGTCTGGCCCTCTTGGCCGGCCTCCCGTTCTTTTTCGGGGGGTCGCTCCTGGGCGCGATCACCCGGCCAGGGTCCACCCTCCAGCCTCCCGCGGGCCACTCCCGACTCTCGCCCGGGGTGGGGGTCATCCTGGGTGCCGGGGCCGGGTTCCTGGTTTCGGGCTTCTTTCTCTTCCCACGCTTTTCGGCCCCTCACCTCCTCCTCGTTTGCGTGATCCTCCTTTCCGCCGGCGCCCTTATCCACGGCTGGATCCTGGATCAGGTGGTCGTGGCTCGTACCGTGGAAGAGCGGGACACTCCCAGAGGGGTCGTCTCCGTGGAGCGCTGGGTTCGAGGGCGGCCCCGAAAGGTGGTACGGACCCTGTTGGAGAACGGACGGGTCCGGGGGATGGAGGGGGACAGTGGTGAGGCCGAGCTGCCGGGGGAGGCGGCGGCGCGGAAGATCCTGGAGCACCTGGCTCCCCCCCGTGTGAGCGTCTTCGTCGGCGGGGGAGCCCTGACGCTGCCGCGACTCCTGAAGCGGACGAGCCCGGGGTCACG